>JANYCM010000406.1 GCA_025360285.1 Sphingomonadales bacterium | reverse complement strand
GCCCTTGCCCTGGCCGACGCCAATGAGGAAACGCAGATATTTGCCCATGTCGGGCAGGGTCGCCGAAACCGAGCCGGCGCCCAGCGACGCGTCGATCCACGGGGCGGGCGCCAGATCATAGGGCGGTATGGGCGGCTGGTCAGGGCGGACGACGCCATAGCTGGCAGGAAAGCGGGTGCGATCGCGAAAGGCGATATTGCCGCGGCTGCCCGTCATGCCGAGTGGCGCCATGACGCGCGCCTCGATGCTGCGCGCCAGCGGCCGGCCGTCGATTCGTTCGATGGCGCTGCCGACCAGATCGTAACCGGTGTTGGAATAGCTCCAATGGCTGCCGGCCTTGAAACCGGTCCATAATTTATAGCCATCGGGGCCAAAGGGCGGCGCGAAATCAGGCAGGCCGGTGGTGTGATCGAGCAGACCGCGGATGGTGAAGGACGCATCGGGCAAAGGCGCTTCGGGCAGCACGCTGCGCAGATCGGCCTCCAGATCGAGTTTGCCCTCCTGCACCAGTTGCAGGCAGCACAAGGCGACGAAGGATTTGCTGATCGATCCGATCTGCCACAGGTCATCGCGTTGCAGGGGCTGCTTTTTCTCATAATCGCGGGTGCCCGACTGGATCAGCGCCGTCAGCGGGCCATCGACGACCACCAGGCCCAATGACGGCAGCCCGAAAAATGCCCGGTGGGTTTCGACATAGGCGGCAATGGCGGTCAGCGCCGTCTGCTGGGCGGCATTGGCCCCCGGCGCGATGATGGCGGCACGCGCCAGGCCGGGCACGGTGGCGGCGGCCGTGCCGGCCAGAAACAGGCGACGATTGATCGACATGGCAGATGATCCCCTTTGGGACTGTTTGCCTGTTCGGGACATTGCCCGTCAACTGGGCTCGTCAACAGGGCGCTGCGTTCATCGGCGGTTCGGCCAGCCACCGCCAAGGGCGCTGCCGGGCTTCGACAAGCAGCGTTGATGGGCGTAAACACATATGACAGATTTTTTGGGCAGGCAGCGCATGGCACGCAAATATTTCGGTACCGACGGCATTCGCGGCCTGACCAACACCGCCCCGATGACGGCGGCGATTGCCATGAAAGTGGGGCAGGCGGCTGGCACCCGCTTTCTGCGCGGCAGCCACAAGCACCAGGTGGTCATCGCCAAGGATACGCGGCTGTCGGGTTACATGATGGAATCGGCGCTGACGGCGGGGTTTACCTCGGTGGGCATGGACGTCATCCAGGCCGGGCCGATCCCGACGCCGGCGGTGGCGATGCTGACGCGTTCGTTGCGGGCCGATCTGGGGGTGATGATCTCCGCCAGCCACAACCCCTATCTCGATAATGGCATCAAGCTGTTCGGCCCCGATGGCTATAAATTGTCCGACGCCGATGAGGCCGAAATCGAGGCGATGATCGATTCGGAGGTGGCGCTGGCCGAGCCGCAACTGATCGGCAGGGCACGCCGGATCGAAGATGCCCGTGGCCGCTATATCCATTTCGCCAAGGCGACCTTTCCCGATGATCTGCGACTCGACGGGCTGAAGGTCGTTGTCGATTGCGCCCATGGCGCCGCCTATGCCGTGGCGCCCAAGGCACTGTGGGAATTGGGCGCCGAAGTCGATGCCATTGGCGTCACCCCCAATGGCATCAACATCAACGAGGCCTGTGGATCGACCCACCCCAAGGCACTCCAGATGCGCGTGCTGGAAGTCGGCGCCGATATCGGCATAGCGCTGGATGGCGATGCCGACCGGCTGATCATCGTCGATGAAAAAGGCCAGATCGTCGATGGCGACCAGATCATGGCGCTGATCACCGGCCGGGCGCAGGAAACCGGCATGCTGAAAGGCGATGGCCTGGTGGCAACAGTGATGTCGAACCTGGGGTTGGAACGCTGGCTGACGGGTCGGGGGTTGAAGCTGCACCGCGCCGGGGTTGGCGATCGCTATGTGCTGGAAATGATGCGGGCGGGCGGCTTCAATATCGGCGGTGAACAATCGGGGCATCTGATCCTTGCCGACCATTCGACGACCGGCGACGGCCTGGTCGCGGCGCTGCAAGTGCTGGCGGCACTGGTTGCCAGCGGCAAGCCGGCGAGCGAATTGCTGCATCTGTTCGACCCGGTGCCGCAATTGCTGAAAAGCGTGCGCTTTACCGGGGTGCCGCTGGAGAATGCCCATGTGCTGGCGGCGATTGCCGATGGCGAGGCGCGGCTCAATGGCCATGGCCGCCTGCTGATCCGCAAATCGGGCACCGAGCCGGTGATTCGGGTGATGGCTGAAGGGGATGACAAGAAGCTGGTGAAGGCGGTGGTGGAGGAGATTTGCGCGGCGGTGGTGGCGGCGTAGTGCTTGCTGTGCCGCCGGCGCGCGTCCTCATCATCGCCGGGTCCGACTCTTCCGGCGGGGCCGGCATCCAGGCTGACATCAAGACGGTTACCTGCCTTGGCGGCTATGCCATGACGGCGGTGACCGCGGTGACGGTGCAGAACACGCTGGGCGTGTCGGCAATCCACGCCATTCCGGCGGCGATCGTGGCGGCGCAGATGCGCGCCTGTATCGATGATATCGGGGTCGATGCCATCAAGATCGGCATGCTGGGTTCGGCGGAAACGGTGCTGGCCGTCGCCGAGGCGCTGGCCGGCGTGAGGGTGCCGATCGTGCTCGATCCGGTGATGGTGGCCAAGGGCGGGGCCAGCCTGATCGATGATGACGCGGCGCTGGCGCTGATCGAACGCCTGTTGCCGCTGGCCATGGTGGTGACGCCGAACACGCCCGAATTGGTGGCGTTGACCGGCACCGAGATTGAGGACGAGGCCGATGCGCTGCTGGCGGCGCAGGAATTGCTGTTGCAGGGCTGTGGCGCGGTGCTGGCCAAGGGCGGGCATCTGCCGGGTGACCGGTTGACCGACTGGCTGGTGACGCGCGGTGGGCATATGGCGTTCACGGCCGACCGCATTGCGACCCGGCACAGCCATGGCACGGGCTGCACTTTGGCATCGGCGCTGGCCTGCGGATTGGGGCAGGGGCTGGCACTGGAGGCGGCGGTCGTGCAGGCGCGGGCCTTTGTGGTGCAGGGGTTGCTGCGCGCGCCGGGCTTTGGCGGGGGGCAGGGGCCTTTGGGGTTTTATCCGCTGCCGTGATCGCCGGGTTCGAATGGGAAGCAAGGTTTGCCGGCACCATCGTCGGGGTCGATGAGGCGGGGCGGGGCCCCTGGGCCGGGCCGGTGGTCGCGGCCGCTTTGGTTCTTGATCGCGGTCGCTATCCCGTTGGCCTGAATGACAGCAAGAAGCTGACCGAAGCGGCCCGCGAACGGCTGCACGGTCAACTGATCGCCTGTGCCAGCATCGGCATTGGCCAGGCATCGGTTGCGGAAATCGATGATTTCAACATCCATTGGGCGACGATGTTGGCGATGGAGCGGGCGGTGACGGCGCTGGGCTGTGCGGTCGATCATGTGCTGGTCGATGGCAACCGCCTGCCGCGCTGGGATCATGCAGCGACGGCGATAGTCGGCGGGGATGCGCGCTGCGCGTCGATCGCGGCGGCGTCGATCATCGCCAAGGTGACGCGGGACCGCTTGATGCGGGCGCTGGATGCCGAATGGCCGGGTTATGGCTGGGGACGCAACAAGGGTTATGGCACGGCGGACCATGCGCGCGGGCTGGCCGACCTGGGGGTTACACCGCACCACCGGCGCAGCTTTGCGCCGGTGCGGGCGCGGTTAGCCGGCGATTGAGTCTTTTCGGCAACACGCCAGTGCTGGTGGGTCGCCGGGGGGCGGGACTCAATCCCTAGCGTCTTTGAGTCAAATGTCGGCAACTTGTCACAAACCATTGACTCTGTGCAGATTCACGCCGGGATTGACGGCGATTCGGCGATGACTCATGGGCGATTCCATGAGCCAGAAACCCGCCACCGCCGTGCCGAGCAACCGCATCATCAAGGGTGATTGCATCGCCGCGATGAACGCCCTGCCGGAAGGCTGCGCCGATCTGGTGTTCGCCGATCCACCCTATAATCTGCAACTGGCGCATAATCTGCACCGGCCCGAAGGCGGCAAGGTCGCCGCGGTTGACGACGATTGGGACAAGTTCGCCAGCTATGCGACCTATGATGACTTCACCCGCGAATGGCTGAAAGCGGCGCGGCGCATATTGAAGCCCGATGGCGCTATCTGGACGATCGGCAGCTATCACAACATCTTCCGCGTCGGCGCCGCGCTCCAGGATGCCGGCTTCTGGATTTTGAACGACATTGTCTGGCGCAAGGCCAATCCGATGCCCAATTTCAAGGGCACGCGCTTCACCAACGCCCATGAAACGCTGATCTGGGCGGCGAAGTCCGAAACGGCAAAGTACAAGTTCAACTATCACGCCATGAAGGCGATGAATGAGGAGCTTCAGATGCGGTCGGATTGGCTGATCCCGATCTGCACTGGCGGCGAACGCTTGAAGACCGATGGCGTCAAGGCGCACCCGACCCAAAAGCCCGAGGCGTTGCTCTATCGCGTGCTGCTCGCCTGCACCGAACCCGGCGATCTGATCGTCGATCCGTTCTTCGGCACCGGCACCACCGGCGCCGTCGCCAAGCTGCTCGGCCGGCGCTGGATCGGCATCGAGCGTGAGGAGAAATATGTCGCAGTTGCCGAAAAGCGCATCGCCGGACTGCTGCCATTATCCGGCGGTGACATGGCGGTGACCCAGGGCAAGCGCGGCGAAACCCGCATCCCCTTTGGTTCCCTGGTCGAATCGGGGCTGGTGCGGCCGGGCACCCGGCTGATCGACCCGCAGCGCCGCCATCAGGCCGAAGTCCGCGCCGATGGTTCGATCAGCATGGGCGCGCGCACCGGATCCATCCATCAATTGGGGGCCGCGGCGCAAGGCCTGCCGAGCTGCAACGGCTGGACCTTCTGGCACACCGAAGAAGCCGGCAAGCTGGTCCCGATCGATGCCAAACGCGCGGTTTATCGGGCCAGCGTCGGCGCCGCGTGATCGGCGGCAAAATGCCGCTTTCGTTGGCCGTATTAATTGGCTAATACGCCGCATCCGACTCTTGGGGAGTTTACATGTTCATGAAATTCACGTCGTCGTTCCTTCTGGGCGCCTCGGTGCTGGCACTCGCCATGCCCGCCGCTGTGGCGGCCAAGCCGTCCAGGACCCATATCGCCGCGGCCGCCGCCAAGCCGGAAATCGGCGCCTTTGGTTTCGATGTCGCCGGCATGGACCGCAGTGTCACGCCCGGCACCGACTGGGTGAAGTTCGTCAACGGCACTTATATCGACAAGCTCGAAATCCCGGCTGACAAATCCAACTATGGCATGTTCACCAAATTGCGGGATTTGAGCCAGGAGCGCACCCGCAGCATCATCGAATCATCGGCCACCGCCGCGATGACTGCCCCCAAGGGCAGCGAGGCCCAGAAGGTCGGCGATTGGTACGCCAGCTTCATGGACGAAGCCGCCATCGATGCGAAGGGCGCGGCGCCCGTCAAGCCGGCGCTTGATGCCATTGCCGCCATCAAGGACAAGGCCGGCCTTGCCGCCTTCATCGGTGATGCGAGCCGTTCGGGTATCGACACGCCGATTGGCGTCGGCGTCCAGCCTGATCTCAAGAATCCCAATGTCATGGCTGCCTATGTCGGCCAGGGCGGGCTGGGTTTGCCTGATCGGGATTATTATCTCGATGACAAGAACCCCAAGTTCGCCGAAGTCCGTGCCAAATATGTGCCGTTCATTGCGCAGATGCTGACATTGGGCGGCATTTCCGATGCCGCCGCCAAGGCCCAGGCCGTTTATGATCTGGAAAAGCAGATCGCCACCGCGCATTGGAGCCAGGTTGAACAACGCCAGGTTGAAAAACTTTATAACCCCGTTGCTGCCAGCGGCATCGCCGCCGCCTATCCGGGACTCGATTGGGGCCCGCTGCTGAGTGCCGCCGGCCTGTCGGCGCAGAAGGAACTGATTGTCGCCAACCCCAGCGCCATCGTCGGCGCCGCCAAGCTGATCGACAGCGTGCCGCTGGATACCTGGAAGGCCTATCTGCAATTCCATACGTTGACGGCGGCGGCGCCCTATCTGTCCAAGGCCTTTGTCGATGCCAATTTCGCCTTTACCGGCACGGTGCTGAGTGGCCAGCCGCAGATCCAGCCGCGCTGGAAGCGGGCGGTGGACAATACGTCGGCGGCGCTCGGCGAAGCCGTTGGCAAGCTGTATGTCGCCAAATATTTCCCGCCGGCGGCCAAGGCCAAGGCCGATGAACTGGTCAAGAACATCATCGGCGCGATGGACAACCGCCTCGCCAATCTGACCTGGATGGACCCGGCGACCAAGGTGCAGGCGCGCGCCAAGCTGGCGGCGTTCACCCCCAAGATCGGTTATCCCGACAAGTGGCGCGACTATTCGGCACTTGATGTTGTCCGCGGCGATGCGCTGGGCAATGCCATGCGATCGGCGCGTTATGAATATCAGCGGCAGCTCGACAAGGTCGGCAAGCCGATCGATCGCAGCGAATGGGGCATGACGCCGATGACGGTGAACGCCTATGCCAACCCATTGTGGAACGAAATCGTCTTCCCGGCGGCGATCTTGCAGCCGCCGTTCTTTGATCCCAATGCCGATCCGGCGGTGAATTATGGCGGCATCGGCATGGTCATCGGCCATGAAATCAGCCACCATTTCGACGATCAGGGCCGCAAGTTCGACAAGGAAGGCAAACTTGCCGACTGGTGGACCCCTGAGGATGTAAAGCGCTTCACGGCGCTGACCGACAAGGTCGTCAAGCAATATGCCGCCTATGAACCGCTGAAGGGCACGCATGTGAATGGCGAACTGACACTGGGCGAGAATATGGCCGATCTCGCCGGCATCACCATCGCCTATGATGCCTATCAGCGCTCGCTGCATGGCAAGAAGCCGCCGGTGCTGGGTGGTTTCACCAGTGATCAGCGCTTTTTCCTGGGTGCCACCCAGGTCTGGCGGCAGAAGTATCGGGATGCGGCGCTGCTGCGCGGCCTGACCACCGATCCGCACACCCCGGGCCATTATCGCCCCTATGTCGTGCGCAACATCGATGCCTGGTATGCCGCCTTTGGCGCCAAGCCGGGTGAAGCCAATTATCTGGCGCCGGCCGACCGGGTGAAGGTCTGGTAACGCGCTATTACCGGCCGGTGGCGCTCGGCGACGGGTTGCCGCTGGCCGGTGGCCCGTTGCGCTTTGCGCGGGTGGAGGTCATCGAGCGCGGCGGCGCGCGGCGCATCGTTGCGGCCGAAAGCCTTGATGATGAGGTTCTGGCACCGCTCACGCGGTCGCGCCCTGGCGTCGCCGGGTTGCCCACCGATCGCACCGGCGTGATGGGCATCTTGAACGTCACGCCGGACAGCTTTTCGGATGGTGGTCGTCATGCTGCGCCGGCGGTTGCGGTTTCGGCGGCACAGGCCATGGCGGCGGCCGGCGCGGACATCATCGATGTCGGCGCCGAATCGACGCGGCCGGGGGCAGCGGCGGTCGATCTGGCCACCGAACGCGCCCGGCTTGCTGCCATCCTGCCCGGGCTCGCCGGGCTGAACTGGAGCATTGATACCCGCAAGGCGACGGTGATGGGCGATGCGATCGACACGGGTGCGGCGCTGGTCAATGATGTGTCGGCGCTGGGTCATGATCCGGCGGCACTGGCGCTGGTGGCAGCGCGGGGCAGCCCGGTGGTGCTGATGCACGCCCAGGGTGACCCGGCGACGATGCAGGCGGCGCCGGCCTATGATGATGCGCTGCTCGATGTTTATGAATGGCTGGCAGCGCGGATAGACACCTGTGTGGCGGCGGGCATCGATCGCGGTCGCATCATTGCCGACCCCGGCATCGGCTTTGGCAAGGGGCTCGATCATAATCTGGCCCTGCTGCGCGGCCTGACGCTGTTCCACGGCCTGGGCGTGCCGCTGTTGCTGGGGGCGAGCCGCAAGCAACTGATCGCCCGCCTGGCCGGCGGTGTGGCGCCGGGCGATCGTCTGCCCGGCAGCCTGGCGCTGGCGCTTCACGCAGCAGCCTGCGGCGTGCAAATTGTGCGCGTGCATGATGTGCCCGAAACCGTGCAGGCGCTGGCGGTATGGCGCGCTGCCGCATAGGATGATGTCGCAATGCAGCGTGACATCTTCACAGCATTGCTGCATCTGCTATCAGGCAATCGCGCGAGGGGCGCAGCATCATGTCAGCGGAACAGATAATGGCGAATGACGTCAGCGGGCCGGGAACGGGCAAGACCGACCATCACGAAACCTATGACCGGTTCATCACGACTACCAAATGGGCGGTTGCAGCGATCGCACTGGTGTTGATCGTGTTGGCGATCCTGTTCGCCTGATTGGGGCGACAATAGCGATAGTTGTCGGCGTTATCGTCGCGTCGCTATGACGATAAAAATGAATAACAGGGGCAAGTCATGAAAATCGCCGTTCTGCGTGAAACCGCCGATGCCGAACCGCGCGTCGCCGCCACGCCGGAATCGATCAAGAAACTGATTGGCCTTGGCGCCAGTGTCGCTGTCGAAGCCGGCGCCGGGGCCGGGGCGAATATCAGCGACGCGGCCTATGGGGATGCCGGTGCCATGGTTGGCACACGCGCCGCGATCCTTGCCGATGCTGACTTGATTCTTGCTGTCCAGGGGCCAGCGGCGGCTGACCTGCCGGGCGCCAAAGCTGGTACGATGCTGGCGGCGATCCTGTCGCCCTTTGCCGACCGCGCGCGGATCGATGGCTATGCCAAGGCCGGCATCACCGCGATGGCGATGGAATTCATGCCGCGCATCACCCGCGCCCAATCGATGGACGTGCTGTCGTCGCAATCGAACCTCGCCGGCTACAAGGCGGTGATCGACGCGGCGGAGGCTTATGGCCGGGCCTTTCCGATGATGATGACAGCGGCGGGCACCATTTCGGCGGCTCGGGTGTTTGTCATGGGTGTCGGCGTTGCCGGTTTGCAGGCGATTGCCACGGCGCGGCGCTTGGGTGCGCTGGTATCGGCGACCGATGTGCGTTCTGCGACCAGGGAACAGATTGAATCGCTGGGCGCCAAGGCGATCTTCGTTGAAGAGGTCAAGGGCATCGAAGGCGAAGGCAGCGGCGGCTATGCCACCGAAATGTCGGATGAATACAAGGCGGCGCAGGCGGCTCTGGTGTCGTCGCACATTGCCAAGCAGGATATCGTCATCACCACGGCGCTGATCCCTGGCCGCCCGGCACCGCGGTTGATCAGCGATGCGCAACTCGCCTCGATGCGGCCGGGCAGCGTCATCGTCGATCTGGCGGTGGAAAGCGGCGGCAATGTCGAAGGTTCAAAGGTCGGCGAGATTGCCGTGGTTCACGGCGTCAGGATCATTGGCCACAAGAACGCCGCCGGGCGCCTGGCGGCCGATGCCTCGGCGCTGTATTCGCGAAATTTGTTCAATTTCATCAATGCTTTCTGGGACAAGGAAGCCAAGACCGTGGCGTTCACCCCCGACGATGAGATCGTCAAGGGTGTGAAGCTGACCGAGGGCGGCGCTGTCGTCCATGAACGCCTGATTGCGGCCTGAGGAGCAAGCCCGTGGAATTTCTCTCGATCTTCTCCATCTTCGTGATGGCCTGTTTCGTCGGCTATTATGTCGTCTGGTCGGTGACGCCGGCGCTGCACACGCCGTTGATGGCGGTGACCAACGCCATTTCGTCGGTGATCGTTGTCGGTGCGCTGATCGCGTCATCCGCGGTGGCCGGGGGGTCTGAAACCTCGAAGTGGTTGGGGTTGCTCGCGGTTGTTCTGGCCAGCGTCAACATCTTCGGGGGTTTCGCCGTCACGCGGCGGATGCTGGCGATGTACAAGAAAAAAGACAAAAAGCCGGCAGCGGCAAAGTAAGGGGCTCGATACCAATGGAACACGCTGCTGCCGTCACGCCCGCCTGGGCCATGTTCGCCTATCTCGTCGCGGGCGTCCTTTTCATCCTGTCGTTGCGCGGGCTGTCGTCGCCTGAATCGTCACAGCAGGGCAACCGCTATGGCATGATCGGCATGGCGATTGCCGTGGCGACGACGCTGGTGCTGCACCAGGTCGGCCTGCCACTCATCCTCGCCGCCATCGCGATCGGCGGCGGCATCGGTTACTATATTGCCCAGAATATCAAGATGACGGCGATGCCCGAACTCGTCGCCGGCTTTCACAGCCTGGTCGGCATGGCCGCGGTGCTGGTGGGGTGCGCCGCCTATCTCAATCCGGCAGCGTTCGGCATTCTGGACACGGTGACCAATGAAATCCATTCGGTCAGCCGCGTCGAAATGGGGCTCGGCGTCGCCATCGGCGCCATCACCTTTTCAGGCTCGGTCATCGCGTTCCTGAAGCTTTCGGGCCGCATGGGCGGCAACCCTATCATGCTGCCGGGGCGCCACATCATCAACCTTGGCCTGCTGGCGGCTATTCTCGGGCTTGTCGCCTTTTTCGTTACCGACCAGAGCGCCTGGGTGTTCTGGACGATCACCGCGCTCAGCTTCATCATAGGCTTCCTGCTGATCATTCCGATCGGCGGTGCCGATATGCCGGTCGTCATATCGATGCTCAACAGCTATTCGGGCTGGGCGGCGGCGGCGATGGGCTTCACGCTTGGCAATACGGCGATGATCATCACTGGCGCGCTCGTCGGGTCATCGGGCGCGATCCTCAGCTATATCATGTGCAAGGCGATGAACCGCAGCTTCATCAGCGTTATCGCCGGCGGTTTCGGCGATGCCGGCGGCGCGACCGCGGCGAAGGGCGGCGCGATCCAGAAGGCCTACAAAGCCGGCAGCGCCGAGGATGCCGCCTTCATCATGCAGAATGCCGAAAGCGTCATCATCGTGCCGGGTTACGGCATGGCGGTTTCGCAAGCCCAGCACGCGCTGCGTGAAATGGGCGACCTGCTCAAAAAGGAAGGCGTCAGCGTCAAATATGCCATCCACCCCGTCGCCGGCCGCATGCCGGGCCATATGAACGTGCTGCTCGCCGAAGCCAATGTGCCCTATGACGAGGTCTTCGAACTGGAAGATATCAACAATGATTTCGCCCAGGCCGATGTGGCGTTCGTGATCGGCGCCAATGACGTGACCAATCCCGCCGCCAAGACCGACAAGACATCCCCTATTTACGGGATGCCGGTGCTCGATGTCGAAAAAGCCAAGACCGTGTTGTTCGTGAAGCGCTCGATGGGCGGTGTCGGCTATGCCGGTGTCGATAACGAGGTCTTCTATATGGACAATACGATGATGCTGCTGGCCGATGCCAAGAAGATGGTGGAAACCATCGTCAAGAATCTGGGGCACTGATCTGGAATCTCTCCCTGCGGGGAGAAGTTCTCAGCCGACCGGCTTGTCGCTCCACACCCCCGGCAGCAAGCGCTTCAACGCCGCTACCTTGGGCAGGTCGTTGTAAACGATATACGGATAGTCCGGGTTCAGTTTCAGGAAATTCTGGTGATAGGCTTCGGCCGGATAAAAGGCCTTGCCGGGTTCGATCGTGGTGACGATCGGGGCACTCCAAGTCTTTGCGGCCGTCAGTTGCGCTATATAGGCCCTGGCCAGCCGCGCCTGTTCGGCATCCTGGGGAAAGATCGTCGAGCGATATTGCGTGCCGCTGTCCGGCCCCTGGCGGTTCAATTCGGTTGGGTTGTGCGCCACCGAAAAGAACACCCGCAGCAAGGTGCCATAACTGACCTTGGCCGGATCAAATTTGATTTCCACCGATTCGGCATGGCCGGTCAGCCCCGACCCGACGACTTCATAGATCGCCGCGACCTTCGACCCGCCAGCATAGCCCGACCGCACCGATATGACGCCCTTCACATGTTCGAAAACGCCTTCGACACCCCAGAAGCAGCCGCCGGCAAGCACCGCGGTCTGGACCAGGCCGGCCTTGACCGGTGCATCGACGATGGCAACCGGTGTCGTCACCACCGGTTCGGCGGCCAGCGCGACGCCGGCGGCACCGAGCAGCAGGGCAATGGACAGGGTGCGGATCATTTCTTGGGCATCCAGGATGAGGCAGGGGTGAAGGTCATCGCGACACCGTTCATGCAGTAACGCAGGCCGGTCGGTGCCGGCCCATCGTCAAAGACATGGCCAAGATGGCCACCGCAGCGCCGGCAATGGACTTCGGTGCGCTGCATGAACAGGCTATTGTCTGTGGTGGTGCCAACGGCATTGGCGATCGGTTTGTAGAAACTCGGCCAGCCGGTGCCGCTGTCGAACTTGGTTGTCGAGGTGAACAGCGCCAGATCGCAGCCCTTGCAGCGGAAGAGACCACCGCGATGTTCGTCGTTCAATGGCGAGGTGAACGGCCGCTCGGTGCCTTCGTGGCGCAGCACGTCATAGGCCTCACCGGGCAACTTCTTGCGCCATTCGGCGTCACTCAGCGTCACTTCAAACTTCGCGCCCGTCGCGGCGATCGCCGGGGTGGCAAGAAAGCTGCGGACAAGGGGCAGGGCGGTGGCGGCGCCAAGCCCGGCGAGAATAAGCGTGCGGCGGTTGGTCATACCTCCTTATACGCTCCCGGCCGGGCTTTGGTTACAGGCCGTTTGTCGCAATCGCTTTAAAACCCTGCCCGCAAGCGCGGCGACACATCCATCCCCATCCGCTCCAGCGCCGCGGCAATCTTGTCACGCCCGGCATCATGTTCGGCCCAGAACATCGGCCCGCCGCGATAGACCGGCCAGCCATAGCCATTGATCCACACGATATCGATGTCGCTGGCCCGCTGCGCCATGCCTTCGTCAAGGATCTTGGCACCTTCGTTGACCATCGGATACAGACAGCGTTCGAGGATTTCCTCATCGCCGATCTCGCGGCGGTTGATGCCGTTTTCGGCGGCATAATCGAGGATGATCTGTTCGGCCACCGGCGACGGCGTCCGGTTACGCTCTGCATCATAGTCGTAAAAACCCTTGCCATTCTTCTGCCCGCGCAGCCCGGCTTCGCAAAGCCGGTCACGGACGGTTTCGCCCTTTGATGCGTCAGCCGACCAGCCGATATCGAGCCCGGCCAGGTCAGACATCTGGAACGGCCCCATCGGGAAGCCGAAATCGGTCAGCACCCTGTCGACATCGGCCGGGCGGGCGCCTTCCAGGATCAGCTTGTTGGCCTGGGCCTGGCGGGCGCCGAGCATGCGGTTGCCGATGAAGCCGTGGCAGACCCCCGCCACCACGCCGATCTTGCCGATATTCTTGCCGATCGCCATGGCGGTGGCGAGCACCTGCGGCGCGGTTTTCGCGCCGCGCACCACTTCGAGCAGCCGCATGACATTGGCCGGCGAGAAGAAATGCATGCCGACGACGCTTTCCGGCCGTGACGTGGCGCCGGCGATTTCATCGACATTGAGGTAGCTGGTGTTGGAGGCCAGGATCGCCCCCGGCTTGGTGATGGCATCGAGCCGCCCAAAAATCTGTTTCTTGATGTCCATATTCTCGAACACCGCTTCGATGACCAGATCGGCGTCCTTCAGATCTTCCAGGGCCAAGGTCGGGGTCAACCGGCCCATGCGGGCTTCGACTTCCGCCATCGGGAAGCGGCCCTTTTTGGCGCTGTTTTCATAGTTGCGGCGAATGACGGCGACACCGCGATCAAGCGCGTCCTGCTTGGTTTCAACGATCGTCACCGGGATCCCGACGTTCAGGAAGTTCATCGCAATACCGCCGCCCATGGTGCCGGCACCGATGATGCCGACCGATTTGACCGGCAGCAATTCGGCCTTGGGGTCGAGCCCGTCGATCTTGGCGGCCTGGCGTTCGGCGAAGAACACATGGCGCTGCGCAGCAGATTGCAGCCCGGTCATCAGCTTGACGAACTCGCTGCGTTCGACCTTCATGCCCTCCTCAAACGGCAGGGCCACTGCGGCTTCGATGCATTTGATATTGGCTTCCGGCGCGTCAAAGCCCTTGAAGGCGCGGGCATGGCTGGCGCGGAAGGCGGCGAACATCGGCGCCAGTGACGCGGCATCACCGCCCAGGCGCGAGCTGTCATCGCGCACTTTCTTCAGCGGCCGGCCTTCGGCCACTACCTGCCGGGCAAAGGCGATGGCATCGGCGGTCAGGTCGCCTGTGGCAACGGCATCGACCAGCCCGGCGGCAAGCGCGTCCTTCGCCCCCATCGGCGTGCCGCTGGTCACCATTTCCAGCGCCTTGGCGGCGCCAACGATGCGCGGCAGGCGCTGGGTGCCCCCGGCGCCGGGCAGCAGGCCGAGCTTGACTTCGGGCAGGCCGAGCTTGGCCCTGGCGTCGCAGACCCGGTAGTGGCAGGCGAGCGCCACCTCCAGCCCGCCGCCCAGCGCCGTACCATGAATGGCGGCAACCACCGGCACCGGCGACGCCTCCATCACATCCTGGACCGCATGCAATGAGGCACCGCGCGGCGGCTTGCCGAATTCCGAAATATCGGCGCCAGCGATGAAGGTGCGGCCGGCGCAGGTGAGGACGACGGCGGTGACCGAGGCATCGCCGGCCAGCGCCGCAAAAGCCCCGGCAAGGCCATCGCGGACGTCGGCCGACAGCGCGTTGACCGGCGGGGAATCGATGGTGACGACCGCGATACCATTGTCATGGCGCAAATCGACAACGTTGTTGATGGCCGTCATGAACTATCTCCCCGGATGATTTTGGGATTGTCATAGCAGGCTGGGCGGCCGATGCGAGAGCCGCAATCAACGCCAGTTGCGGCAGCGGCTGATCGACGATAGAATTGCGATATGGATAATCGCATGTCGCTGATCGATATCGCGCGTCGGGCCTTGTTGCCGGCAGCTTTCCTGATCCTGATTGGCTATTTTGTCTTTCACGCCATTGGCGGGCCGACGGGCGCTATCGCCTGGCAGGATTACAAGGCCGAACGCGCCAGTTTGAAGCGCCAGGCGGCGATCAGCGCCGAAAACCGTGCAGCGCTCGATCAGGAAGTGAAACGCCTCAACCCGAAAAAGGTCGATCCCGATACGGCCGAAGTCTATGTGCGGGACAAATTGAACATGGTCAAACCAGATGAGGTGATCGTGCCGCTGGAAAACTCACCAGGCCGGTAAATCGCTGCGTCAACCTCTGGCGGGGGGTTGAATCTGATAGGGTGAGCCCGTTATACCGACGCTGATTTTTCGGAGGCGTATCGCATGGCTCGTTCCGCAACACGCAAAGCGGCCGAAGCGCCGGCGGCGACGCCCTCCAATCCGGTTCCTGCGCATGATTGGCCACGGCCCGGCGAACCGGAACGGTACAAGGCAAATAAGTCGGAACTGCTCGATTTCTATCGCCAGATGTTGTTGATCCGGCGATTTGAAGAACGTGCCGGGCAGCTTTACGGCATGGGAATGATTGGCGGATTTTGCCATCTTTATATCGGCCAGGAGGCGGTTGTCGTCGGCATCCAGGCGGCGCTTGAAAAAACCGATTCGGTTATCACTGGCTATCGCGATCATGGCCATATGCTCGCCGCTGGCATTCCGGCCAACAGTGTCATGGCGGAATTGACCGGGCGCGCCGCGGGCATTTCAAAGGGCAAGGGCGGTTCGATGCACATGTTCAGCGTCGAACACGGCTTTTACGGCGGCCATGGCATTGTTGCGGCCCAGGTGCCGCTGGGCACCGGGCTGGCCTTTGCGCACAAGTACAAGGGGGACGGCGGCA
>JANYCM010000396.1 GCA_025360285.1 Sphingomonadales bacterium | reverse complement strand
GGTCAGCGACCCGCCTTCCTCGATGTTACGCGCCGCGCCGAAGAAGCGCTTCGGGCGTTGCAGCGCATTGGCATCGACACCGCCGGTCAACACCTTGCCCGATGACGGCACGACGGTGTTGTAGGCGCGGCCCAGCCGGGTGATATTGTCGAGCAGGATGACGACGTCGCGCTTGTGTTCAACGAGGCGCTTGGCCTTTTCGATGACCATTTCGGCGATCTGGACGTGCCGCGTCGCCGGTTCATCAAAGGTCGAGGAAATCACTTCGCCCTTCACCGTGCGCTGCATGTCGGTGACTTCTTCGGGGCGTTCGTCGATCAACAGGACGATCAGATAGATTTCGGGGTGGTTCGCCGAGATGCTGCGCGCAATATTCTGCATCATCATGGTTTTACCCACCCGCGGCGGCGCCACGATCAGGCAGCGCTGGCCCTTGCCGAGCGGCGCGACGATGTCGATCACTCGCCCGGTCTTGTCCTTGATCGTCGGGTCATTGTTATCCAGGTTGAGCTTTTCGTCCGGATACAGCGGCGTCAGATTGTCGAAATTGACGCGGTGGCGGACGACATCGGGATCATCGAAATTGATGGCGATGACGCGCACCAGGCCGAAATAGCGCTCGCCATCCTTGGGGCTGCGGATTTCGCCTTCGATGGTATCGCCGGTGCGGAGGCCAAATTTGCGGACGATCTGCGGCGTGACATAAACATCGTCCGGCCCGGCGAGATAATTGCTGTCGGCGGAGCGCAGGAAGCCAAAGCCATCGGGCATCACCTCGATAGTGCCGGTGCCGGTGATTTCATTGCCGGCTTCCGCCGTGGCCTTCAAAATGGCGAAGATAATGTCCTGCTTGCGCAGGGTCGAAGCGTTTTCGATGCCGAGCTCTTCGGCCATCACCACCAGCTCGGCGGGGGTTTTGCGCTTCAGATCATGAAGATGCATGTGGGTCTTTTCAGTTGCGAGTCCGGGCGCTGTCGGGGGTATGGAACCAGCGATGGCGGGACTGAGAAACCGCGCACGAGGACCGGCGCGGTGATGGTCAGATAGGCGGGGCCGGGGCTATGGTCAAGTCCTGTGGCTTTGGGCGCAATCGCGTCAGGGGCACACGTTATTTTCCTTATTTTCCTATTTCGGCCGATTCACACGCGTGCTCGCGTTTACGAAAAATAGCTATTATCGACCGCAGTCGGCCCTAAAGCATCCAACCCCGAATATGTAACCATTTTGGCAAAAAAGTCAACTTTTTATAGCTTTCCTAGCGGCGAACGAGCTCCCAGCGGCGCCTGAAAATCAACGCGGCGCTATCAAAACTAAAGTTGCGGGGCGAGCCGATCAAGGAATACGCGGCGGGACACGCGAGCGTTGGCGCCCAACATTCCGCCGCGGTACCAGCGCACAACATGTTCAACCGGAACGACGAAAATATCGACCTCGGGAAAGCCTACGATATCACTCAGAATGAAGCCCTTGATGTTGGCGAGCTTGGCCAGGAACCCCGCTTCACCAAAGGCACGGCCAGAGCCAACCTGGTTTGACGGATTGAAATAGACCCCGCCACTGGTTATCGATCGGACTTCCCAGAGCCCGCCGTCCGGCGCCTGCAAATCATAACCGGCGCCCTCGGATGGCGCTAATTGCCAGCCTTCATGCTCCCATTTCAAACGTCGCTCGATAATGAAGCTGACCCGGCGCCCGTCGGTGAGATATTCGCGAATATCCTCAACCGAAACCTTGAACGCGCGCGCCAATTCCTCGGCGTCCCATGTCATCGTAAAGCGGGGCAGCATGGAGCGGTTCTCACCAAGACCAGAAATTTAGGTCGCGGCCCAAGTTTGCCGGCGTACCCGCGCTGCTGTCAAACGCTTGGGCTCAAAGCCGGCGCAAAAGCACGATTCGGTTGGTATTGGTGCCCGCCGAATTGTTGGAAACACCCCAGCAATTGGCGGTCTTGGTGAACTGCTGATCGTTGATGAGAACGCCAAGCCGTTCAAATGGCAAACCCGCAGCCGCCTCCCAGACCAATTTTTCCAGCAAGACCTTGCCGCCGCGCACTTCCCCGACTTCAAACGCCACATGCCCGCCCGAGCGTAATAACCGCGCCTGTTCGGCAAGCGTTTCGTGCACCATGGCAGTCCAAGTGGCTTCATCCTTGTGCATCGCGATCTCAACGGCTGCTATATCGATCCCGGCGAACCAGCAGCGCAACCAATTGTCAGCGGCATATTGCACGATATCAAGAAACGGCGGTGACGTGACCACCAGAGCGACGCTGCCGTCATCAATCATGGCGGTCTTGGCCGCCGGACCCGCCAAAAGCAAAGCCGGCGGATGCAAAGGCGGCACGCCGTCGGCCAACAATGTCCGTGTCTTTTTGACTATGACCGAGGCGACATCGCGCTTTGGCGGCGACAAGCCAAGTTTGGCGTTGATGCGTTCCTGCGATTTTACCGAGACCGCCTGATTGGGTGGCATCGAGCGCCCGGAAAAAAAGCCCGGCGAGTGGCCGCTAAGTCGGTTGATGGCAACCATGCGGATCCAGTCATCGACCGGATCAGGGTCAGCCCTTTCCAATGGTGCGCGTTCCAGCAGCCATTCGCGCAGCGCCATGAGATGCGAAAGCGTTTCGGGGTGGTAGAAGGCATGCAGATCGGCAGGGCCCGGCTGCCCCGATTGCCAGGGGATGGTGCGCAAACGTGCCGCTACATCTGCCACTGTCGGGGGCCTGAAGCGCGGTCGCGCGAGCAAGATTGAAAGCGGATTGATATCATTGCCGACGGGACGCCGACCCATAAGTGCAGCCTGCACCGGCGTTGTCCCCCGGCCCATGAAAGGGTCATGAACGGCATCCCCAGGCTTGGTCAGCCGCGCGATGAAAAATTCCGGCAGTTGCGCCTTGAAGCAAGCACGGTAACTGACTTCGTGTAGCGAGTGGCCCTGCCGTTGCCTCGCCGTCCAGAACTCATTGAAAAAATAGGGTATGCCATCCTGGAGGCGCAAAATCGTCGCGCGGCCTTCACCCGCAAAGGACAAAATATCGGCCAAAATGTCTTGCCTCAGAACCGGCGCGTCAAAAAGCGGCAGCGGGTTCGCCAATGCGGATCGAGACATGTTGCTTCCTATGTTGCCGATCTTCAAGCTAGCAGGAAAATGCCGAGTGTACAAGCGCGGAAAGATCAAACAGCATCATTTCGGACATATCCTTTTGTCATCGAAGCTTGGCGAAGCTGAGACGAGTGGCACCAGGCCCTTTTGTCGGCAGCGGACGCAGTGCTAATCAGCGGCGAGGGAGAAAAACCATGCCAGTGGCCGCCACCGGAACCTATGACGACAGCAATATCTTCGCCCGCATCCTGCGCGGCGAGATACCGTCAAAGCGCGTCTATGAAGACCAATGGGCGATCGCCTTTCATGATATCAACCCGCAGGCACCGGTGCATGTGCTGGTGATCCCGCGCGGCGCCTATATCAGCTGGGCGGATTTTTCGGCGCTGGCGCCCGATGCCGAAATTGCCGGTTTTGTGCGGGCCGTTGGTGCCGTGGCGCGGCAATTGGCGCTGGAGGAACCGGGCTATCGCCTGCTCGCCAATGCCGGGCTTGATGCGCATCAGGAAGTGCCGCATCTGCATGTGCATCTGTTCGGCGGACGGCCCCTGGGGCCGATGCTGGTGCGCTAGCCTACGCCGGCAGCGCGGCAATCCGGCGCCACAGCACCACACGCTGGGTAACGATCATCACCAGCGCGAAGAGCATGGAGGCATCGATGATCGTCGCCGGCCACAGCGCGGGGACCAGCCCTGGATTGCCTGCCATATCGACACCGCTGCCCTGGCGCACCGCCATGCGGGCGCCCAGCAGCGCGATGATCACCAGTATGGCAACAGGTGAGGCCTGGGCCAGCACCACGTCGCTGCCGGGTTCACGGCTCAGGCGCAGCGTGTGTGCCCGCGCCATGCCAGCGGCGACGCCAAACCCTGCCCCCACCGCCATCACGGCATATTGCGCCAGGCCAAACAGCGGATGCGGTTGAAAATACAAGCCTGACCCAATGGCGAGCGCGGCGAACAGCGGCGCGATCCACAGCCGGCTCGCGCGAATGCGCTGCTGCCGGCGCGACCGCAGCAGCACGACGGCAAGCACCGCCAGCGGGATGAGGATCGGCAACAGGCGCGAAAGATCGGCAGGGCTCATGGCCACTGTATTATTATGGCAAGACGGTAAGTGTCAATCAGCGGCGCTTGAGCTTTGGCGCGAAGCGCGCCAGACGCCGGCCATGGACACGCTGCCGATCTTCCTGACGCTTTCCGGCCGCCCGGTCATCATCATCGGTGACGGCGAGGCGGCGGCGGCCAAGGCGCGGCTGGTGACGGCGGCGGGCGGTGTGATTGTTGGTGAGGACGCAGACGGGATGCTCGCGTTCGTCGCGCTGGATGACGAGGAGGCCGCGGGCGCGGCGGCGGCGCGGTTGCGGGCACGCGGCCTGCTGGTCAATGTCGTCGATCGACCGGCGCTGAGCGATTTCCTGATGGGGGCGATCATTGACCGATCCCCCGTGCTGGTCGCGGTTTCAACCGGCGGCGCGACGGCCAGCCTGTCCCGCGCCCTGCGCGGCCGGCTGGAGGCCTTGCTGCCCGCCTCGGTCGGCGGGCTGGCACAGGCCATCGGCGCGGCGCGAGCGGCGGCGAGCGCGGCGCATCCCGGCATCGCCGACCGGCGCCGGCTGTGGGAACGCGCCCTGGCCGAAGGCGGCGGGCTTGATCCGTTGCGGCCGCTTGCCGATCCGGTAGCTGCCGTGGCGGCAGCCATGGCCGGCGAATCGGACGCGGTGACCGAGTTGCGAACCATCGCCGTCACCAGCGCCGACCCCGGTGATCTGACGCTCAACCAGCTGGCGCTGCTAGGCCGCTGCGACGCGCTGGTGGTGGAAGGCGCGGTGCCGGCGGCGATCATCGATCGGGCACGGCGCGATGCCGTACGGCTGGCCGCGGTGCCAGTCGTCTTGCCGGAAGGGCTGACGCTGGTGCTGCGCGCGTGACACGCACACGCTCTTGCCGCGCCGCACCGGCGCTGCTACCTATGTGATATCAGCGGTTTTGCCGCTGTGTTCAGGGGGTTTTCGTCCTGTTGTCCTAACCCGGCAACGTTTGGCGAAGGGCCCTGTGGAGCCAATCTCCCGGCCGGGGTCAGGGCCGGGTGACACGAAGGAAAATGATGATCGTGATGCCAGCAAGTTCATGCCGGACCGCCCGTGTGGCGATGCCGGTCTGGGCCTTGGCGATGATCATCCGCCGCTTTAATTCATCACACCCACATCCCGCCTGGCGGGCCGATTCCGGCCGCGCGGGCACCAACATCAGGCACCGCCGCCGCCGCCCGTCACCGGGCCAGAGCCGCCGCGCCATGGAGCAAATCTATGTCACTACGCATGCTGATCGACGCCCGCCACCCGGAGGAAACCCGGGTCGCCGTCGTCAACGGACAACGTATCGAGGAATTTGATTTCGAAGCTGCCGACAGGAAGCAGCTGAAGGGCAATATCTACCTCGCCAAGGTCACCCGCGTCGAACCATCGCTGCAGGCGGCGTTCGTCGAATATGGCGGCAACCGCCACGGTTTCCTGGCGTTTTCCGAAATACACCCCGATTATTACCAGATTCCGCGCGAAGACCGCGAAGCTCTGCTGCGCGAGGAAGCCGAATATGCCGCCGAACATGACGGCGACCGCGATGACCACGCCCATGACGACGAGGGCGAGGATGGCGACACCGGCCATGGCGAAGTCGCCGAAACCGGCGGTCAGCATGATGAACCGACCGATGCGCTGCGCAAGAAGCGCCAGTCGCTGCGCCGCCGCTACAAGATCCAGGAAGTCATCCGCCGCCGCCAGGTGCTGCTGATCCAGGTCGTCAAGGAAGAACGCGGCTCCAAGGGCGCGGCGCTGACCACCTATCTGTCGCTCGCCGGCCGCTATTGCGTGCTGATGCCCAACACCGCGCATGGCGGCGGCATTTCGCGCAAGATTTCCAATCTGGCCGATCGCAAGCGGCTGAAGTCGATCATGGCAGACCTGAAGCTGCCGCAGGGCATGGGTGCCATTGTGCGCACCGCCGGTTTGAAGCGGTCATCCGAAGATATCCGCCGCGATTTCGATTATCTGACGCGGTTATGGGATGAAATCCGCGAACGCACCCTGGCGTCATCGGCGCCGGCGCTGATCCATCAGGATTCGGACCTGATCAAGCGCGCCATCCGCGACGTCTATCACCGCGACATCGAACAGGTGCTGGTGGAAGGCGCGGCCGGCTTTGCCGCGGCATCGCGCTTCATGGCGATGCTGATGCCCGGCCATGCGCCCAAGGTGGTGGAATATTCGGACAATGTGCCGTTGTTCCAGCGTTTCGGCGTCGAACAGCAATTGGAGGGCATGTACCAGCCCGTCGTCCAGCTGAAATCCGGCGGCTATATCGTCATCAACCCGACCGAGGCCTTGGTGTCGATCGACATTAATTCGGGGCGTTCGACGCGCGAATATGGCATCGAGGAAACCGCCACCAAGACCAACCTTGAAGCCGCCGAGGAAATCGGCCGGCAGTTGCGGCTGCGCGACATGGCCGGACTGGTGGTCATCGATTTCATCGACATGGAGGTCAGCGCCAACAACCGCCGGGTTGAAAAGGCGATGAAGGACGCGCTGCGCAATGATCGCGCCCGCATCCAGATCGGCCGCATTTCGGCCTTTGGCCTGATGGAAATGAGCCGGCAGCGGCTGCGCACCGGCGTATTGGAGGCCAGCACCCATATCTGCCCGATGTGCGAAGGCACCGGCATGGTGCGTTCCGTCGCCTCCGCCGCGCTTGCCGCCTTGCGGGCGCTGGAAGCCGAGGCGCTGCGTGGCCGCGCCAGTGATTTCACGCTGCGCGCCGGCGATGAAGTCGCGGTCTATATCCTCAACCGCAAGCGCATCGAGCTCGCCGAGCTTGAGGAGCTTTACGGCGTCACCATCGTCACCGTGCCCGATGAATCGCTGATCGGGCCGAATTTCGCCATCGATGCCGGCGGCCCGCCACCGACCAAGAAGGTCGAAATGCGCGCCCTGCCGGTACCGGTGCGCATCGAGGATGATCCCGACGACGAGATCGATGACGGCGACGAGGCTGATAGCGAGGACCGGCCCCAGGGTGATCGCGCCGACCGCAATGACCGCGGTGGCCGCAACAAGCGCCGCCGCCGTGGCGGCCGCAATGGCCGCGACGAAGGCGGCGAGGCGCCGGCGGAAACCGCCGCCGAAGCTCCGGCCGATGATGGCAGTGATGACGTCACCGTCGTGGCGCAAGCCGGCGAGACGCCGGCCGAAACCGAAGCGCGCGGCAACCGCGAACGCGGTGACCGCAAGCGCCGCCGCCGCGGGCGCCGCGGCAAACGTGATGGTGCACCGCGTGATGTGGTTGCCGGTGAACCGACCGAGGCAGCGGCCCCCGCCGTGCCGGATGATGCCGAACCCGCCGCCAAGCCCAAGCGTTCGCGTCGCCGCAAGGCCGATGTGGAGGCGGTGCCGGATATGCCGATTGTGGCGGAAGCCCCGGCTGTGGCTGTTGAACCGGTCGCCCCTGAACCCGTTGCCAAGGGCTCGCGCAAGCGCCCCAGCAAGGCCAAGGTGGTGACAGCGGCGCCAGTGGTTGACGTGGCGGTGGAAATGGCCCCCGAACCCGCTCCGGATGCCAAGCCAAAGCGCGCGCCGCGCAAGGCCAAGGCTGACGTTGCGGCACCTGCTGACGCTGTCGTGACCGAAGCCCCGGCGAAGAAACCCGCCAAGGCCGTCGCCAAAAAGCCAGCCAAGGCGGCGGCCGCTGCGGTTGCCGACGCCCCGGAACCCGAAGCGAGGGTCGCTGAACCCGTCGGCGAGTCCGCCCCAACCGGCCTGGCCAAAAAGGGCTGGTGGCAGCGCACCTTCGGCTAGTCATGGCACGGCCCTGATCAGCAGCCGCAAGAGGTTGCCGATCAGGGCTTCGCCACTTGCCGTGCCAATACCTAGTCGCGCCATGGGGAATTGGCCCTTGGCCATGGCCAAGAAAGCGTTGCAGCGCAGCATCTGGCGCGACCGACCCCGGAACGCCTAAGTCCGCCCGATGGAAACGCCAATGAAATCTTTAGGAAATCCCGGCCGCGTGCGGCTTGGCCGTGTCTTGCTTGTCGGGGCCGGCCCAGGTGCCGCTGACCTGCTCACCCTGCGCGCGGCGCGGGCGATCGCCGACGCCGATGTCATCGTCCATGATGGCCTTGTTGGTGCCGATGTCATGGCGCTGGTGCCGGACTCGGCGCGACTGGTGTCGGTGGCAAAGCGCCGCGATCGCCACACCATGGCCCAGGCCGATATCGGCGCCCTGCTGGTCGCCGAGGCGCGCGCCGGGCACATCGTCGTCCGGCTGAAGGGCGGCGACCCGTTCATTTTCGGCCGCGGCGGCGAGGAAGTTGACGCCTGCATCGCCGGCGGCGTGGCGGTCGAAATCATCCCCGGCGTGTCGGCGGCCAATGGCGGCGCTTCAGCGGCGCAGATGCCACTGACACACCGCGACCATGCCTCGATCGTCAGTTTTGTGGCTGGCGAATGCCGTGGGCTGGCGGCACAGGATTGGACCGGGCTCGCCGGCAAGGGCCGCACCCTGGTGATCTACATGGGCGTGTCGGGCGCTGACCGCATCGCCGAAAAACTGATGGCCGATGGCCTTGCCCCCGATACCCCCATCGCCGTCCTGGAACGTGCCACCCACACCGACATGCGTGTGCTGCGCAGCCTGCTTGCGGATCTGGGCGGCATGACGGCGCGTGAGGCCGTGCAATCGCCGGCGCTGATCGTCGTCGGCGATGTCGCGGCGCTCGGCATCAACATCCCCACCGCACCCTCCCGCAAGCGGGAGGGGACCCAAGTGAAAGCCCAAAAATGCCCCGTATCCTGACTGGCAATCGCCTGGAAACCGGCGATGTGCTGTGGTGGAACGGCTCCGACTGGAGCCCCTTCATCCGCGACGCCGCCCAAATCGGTGAGGAAGGCGAAGCGCTGGTCGCCCGCCTGATAGCCGAAGAACGCATCAATGACCCGGTGCTGATCGACGTCACCGGCGCACCCGGCAGTTTTGTGCCCACCACTACCCGGGAGCGCGTCCGCGCCTCGGGCCCGTCCGTCCGCGCCGATCTGGCGCGCGGCAGTCTTTCCGTGGAAGCGATCTGATGTACCGTTACGACCAATATGACCAGGCCATCGTCGATGCCCGCGTCGCCGAATTCAAGGACCAGGTCGGCCGCCGGCTGCGCAATGAAATCACCGAGGATCAGTTCAAGCCGCTGCGGCTGATGAACGGCCTGTATCTGCAACTGCACGCCTATATGCTGCGCGTCGCCATCCCCTATGGCACGCTGTCTGGCACCCAGATGCGGATGCTGGCGCATATCGCGCGCACCTATGACCGCGATTATGGCCATTTCACCACGCGCCAGAACCTGCAGTACAATTGGATCAAGCTGGAACAGTTCGCCGATCTGCTCGATGACCTGTCGAAGGTCGAAATGCATGCCTTCCAGACCAGCGGCAATTGCATCCGCAATATCTCGTCGGACCAGTTCGCCGGGGCCGCCGGCGATGAGGTTGCCGACCCGCGGCCCTATGCCGAGCTGCTCCGGCAATGGTCCACCCTGCACCCGGAATTCAGCTTCCTACCACGCAAGTTCAAGATCGCCGTCATCGCCAGCAATACCGACCGTGCCGCCATTCAACTGCACGATATCGGCCTGCAACTGTACCGGAACGACGCCGGCGCGCTGGGCTTCCGCGTCTATGTCGGCGGCGGTATGGGCCGCACGCCGATCATCGGCAAGGTGCTGCGCGAGTGGATTCCGGTGTCGCAGTTCCTCAGCTATTCCGAAGC
>JANYCM010000383.1 GCA_025360285.1 Sphingomonadales bacterium | reverse complement strand
AAATCGGTGAACGCATGGTCGCCCCATTCGCGGCCATTGCCCGATTGCTTGTAACCACCGAACGGCGCCATCATGTCACCCGGCGCATAGTTGAGGTTCACCTGGCCGGCGCGCATCTGCCGTGCCACGCGCCGCGCATGGCCGGCCTCGCCCTGCACATAGGCGGCCAGGCCATAAACCGTATCATTGGCAATCGCGACCGCCTGTTCCTCGCTCTGATACGGCAGCATCGCCAATACCGGGCCAAAAATCTCCTCCCGCGCGATCGTCATGTCGTTCGACACATCGGCGAACACCGTCGGCTTGACATAATAGCCCTTGTCGAGGCCCTCCGGCCGCCCGGTGCCGCCCGTCACCAGCGTCGCGCCTTCGTCGATGCCCTTCTGAATCAGGCCCTGGATCTTGGTCCATTGCGTCTCACTGACCACCGGGCCCATCGCCGCATTGCCATCGGGCGAACCCACCGTGGTGGCCTCCGCCGCCGCCTTGGCGATGACTTTCGCCTGTTCCATCTTCGCCGATGGCACCAGCATCCGCGTCGGTGCGTTGCACGATTGGCCGCTGTTGGTCATCAGCGATTTGATGCCGCCCTGCACGGCTTTCTCCAGATCGGCGTCATCAAGGATGATGTTGGCCGATTTGCCGCCCAGTTCCTGATGCACCCGCTTGACCGTCGGCGCCGCGTTCTTCGCCACTTCCACCCCGGCCCGCGTCGAACCGGTGAAGCTGACCATATCGACCTCAGGGTGCGACGACAGCGCCGCGCCCACCGTCGGCCCATCGCCATTGACCAGGTTGAACACGCCGGCCGGCACCCCCGCCGCATGCATCACCTCGGCCCATAATATCGCCGAGAAGGGCGCGATTTCGGAGGGCTTGAGAACCATGGTGCAGCCCGTCGCAATGGCCGGCACCACCTTGCAGGCGATCTGGTTGATCGGCCAGTTCCACGGCGTGATGAAGGCGCAGACGCCGATCGGTTCATGGGTGATCAGCGTCGTACCGCGCAATTGCTCGAACGAGTAATTCTTCAGCACCTCGATACCGGTCATCAGATGGCCAACGCCGATGGCCGCCTGCGCCTGCATGGCCAGCCAGCCCGGCGCGCCCATTTCCTCGGTGATCGCCGCGGCAATCTCGGTGAAGCGCTTCTGATATTCGGCGAGGATATTCTGCAGCAGTTCCAGCCGATCGGCCCGGCTCGCCTGCGACTGCGCCGCAAAGGCCTTGCGCGCCGCCATCACGGCGCGATCGGCATCGGCCGCGCTGCCCAATGAAATCACCCCGGCGACCGCCTCGGTGGCCGGATTGATGACATCCAGATCATGCGGCATCGCCGGATCAACCCAGGCCCCATCGATATAGAATTTGCGATAATCCCGCATGGCCGCGACTCCCAAGGTTTGTTTGGGCACTGTGTAGCACGCCGCCCCGCCGCCGCACCCTGTGCTTTTTGCCGCTTCCTTCCTTCTCCCTCCCCCCGCCGCGCCCTTGCGCGGCAGAGTGGGGAGGGTCGGGGTGGGGGTCTCGCCGCCGAGGTCGTCCGTCGGTGCCACCAGCCCCCACCCCAGCCCGCCCCACTCTCGGCTGCGCCGGGGGGGGACGGAGCAGAAAGTGGCTACGCTGGCGCGTCGGCCCAATATTTGTCCTTCAACAACCGCTTATACAGCTTCCCCGTGTCATGCCGCGGCAGTTCCGCCAGGAAATCGATGCTTTTCGGGCATTTCACATGGCTCAGCCGCGCCCGCACAAAGGCGATCAGTTCGGCCTCCAGCTCGGGTCCGGCGCGGGCCATGTCGCGCGGTTGCACCACCGCCTTCACCGCCTCGCCCATTTCGGCATCGGGCACCCCGAACACCGCCACATCGGCGACTTCGGGATGCAGGGTGAGGGCGTTTTCGGCCTCCTGCGGATAAACATTCACACCGCCCGAAATGATCATGAAGGCGGCGCGATCGGTGAGGAACAGATAGCCTTCATCATCGACATGGCCGATATCGCCGAAGGTCGCGCCATGTTCGGTGCGCACGCTCGCCGTCTTCGCCGCATCATTATGATATTCGAAATGGCCGCCGCCATGGAAGAAAATCCGCCCGGTCTGCCCCGGCGGCAACAGGCTGTCATCATCGGCCAGCACGCGGATTTCGCCGAGGATCGACTTGCCTACGGAGCCCGGCCGCGCCAGCCATTCCTGCGGCGTGATGGCGGTGAAGCCGGCACCTTCGGTGGCCGAATAATATTCATAAATCACCGGCCCCCACCAGGCGATCATGGCATGCTTGACATCAACCGGGCACGGTGCCGCGGCGTGAATGGCGACCTTCAGGCTCGACAGATCATATTTGTGGCGGACATTCTCGGGCAGTTTCAGCATCCGCACGAACATCGTCGGCACCAGCTGGCTGTGGGTGATGCGGTATTTCTCCACCAGCGCCAGATAGGTTTCGGGGTCGAAACGCTCCATCACCACCACAGTGCCGCCGAAACGCTGCACCGCCATGCAATAACGCAAGGGCGCCGCGTGATAGAGCGGCGCCGGCGACAGATAGATCATGCCCGGCGCAAAGCCATAAAGATGCGCGACCAGGGATTGCAGCGCGTCGCCCGAATCGATCGGGCCTTCGGGCAGCGGCCCGCGCACGCCCTTGGGCCGGCCGGTGGTGCCGCTGGAGTAGAGCATGTCGCGCCCGGCGCTTTCATCGGCGATACGGGTGGTGGGCATGGCGGCGAGCGTGGTATCGAGGTCTTCGAAGCCCGGCACCGCGCCGCCACTTGCGAAGCGTGCCGCTACCTGGGGGGAGGCTTCGGCCGCCACCGCCCCCAGCGCGGCGCTGGCAAACACCGCCTTGGCGCCTGAATCCGCAACAATATAGCCGGCTTCATCGGCGGTCAGCTTGGTTGACATGGCGACGAACACGATCCCGGCGCGCTGGGCGCCCCAGCAGACCGGCAGGTAATCCAGGCCATTGTGCATCAGGATGGCGATGGTATCGCCGCGCACCAGCCCATGCGCGCGCAGTAATTGCGCCACCTGGTTCGACCGCGCCTCCAGCCCGGCATAGCTCAGGGTCGCCCCCGACCCGGCCATGATGATCGCCGGTGTATCGGGCATTGTGGCGGCATGGCGAAATGGATGCATGGTCTCTCCCCGTCGTGTGCCTCAGGCCGGTTCCGGCCCGCTGCTGCGCGCCGCCCGGCGATCAAAGGCGATAAGCATTGCCATAAGCGCCGCGAACAGCAGCACCAACCCGGCGATGTTGATAAGCACCTGCGTGACGCCGAATTTACCCAGGTCGATGAAGAAATAGGCGTAGCGGCCGGTGATGGCGCCCTTGGCCAGCGCGACAAAGCTGTAGGCCGTAGGAAAGGCCAGGCCGGGCAGCAGCAGGCCCCAGCCGATCTGGCCACGTGGCACGGCCAGCAGCCACCACAGCGGATAGGCGGCGGGCACCACCATATGCAGCAGGCGATCCGTCACCCAGCCAAAGCCGCTGACCGGATTGAGGCCGATGAGCAGCGTGTTGTAGATGGCGCCGACGACCAGGATATACACGACCGTCGCCGCACGGGTGCCGGGCGTGGTGAGCAGGCCCTGACCAGGGTGCCGGCGCGCCGCCGTAGTGGCGACCAGCGCCACCAGCGTGTTCGACCAGATGGTGAAATAGCCATAAAGATCGATCGGCACCCGCCAATAGGGCTGGCCGCGCGCCGGGGCATGGACGAAGCCGATCGCCAATTGGCCGATGACAGCGGCCCAGGCGATGGCGGCGATGACGCCGGCGGCGGTGCGTGATCGGTCGGATAGCGGCATGGCTGAGTGTCTCACCTGATGGCTTGCTAGCAGTTTTTGGGGGCCCTGTCCCGTCG
>JANYCM010000366.1 GCA_025360285.1 Sphingomonadales bacterium | reverse complement strand
CGGAGCGCTGAGCCGCAGTTCCAGTGTCCCACCCACCGTTATAGCCGCCCATTGCGCCGTCAGATCGGCTAGCCGTGCCCGGATAGCCGCAAGTGTCGCTCCATCGAGATCGAGCGGTGTGTCGCCGCGGGCATTGCAGGTGACGCGATAGAGCGCCATGAAGTCGGCATCGGGCACCGGCAGCCCACTCCACGCTTCGGCCTGGATGGTTTCGACCAGCCGTTCGACGGCGCGGTGATGCGGATCGTCGGTGCCGGCGCCGAAACCGCTGTCACCACCCGCCGCAATGCCCCCCAAAAAGCCGATCGTGGCCACTTCCGTCTCGACAGCAAAATGCACCATGTCGTGCGGGATGATACCCTGCTTGGGGCATTGGATCGGCGGCTGCGGCCCGGTGGCCGTGACGATGTCCAACCGATCGAACTTGCCCGGGCCGTTGGTGAAGAGAAGTTTCATCGCGTCGGCACGGGCTCCGGCCCTGCATAGTCATAAAAGCCCCGCCCCGATTTTTTGCCATACCAGCCGGCCTCGACATATTTCACCAGCAGCGGTGCCGGGCGATATTTCGGATCGCCGGTCGCCTCCTGCATCACCTTCATGATGCTGAGCAGCGTATCGAGCCCAACGAAATCAGCCAGCGTCAACGGGCCCATCGGGTGGTTGGCGCCCAGCTTCAGCCCGGTATCGATGTCAATGACCGATCCCACGCCCTCGCCGAGCGCGAAAATCGCCTCGTTGAGCATCGGGCAGAGGATGCGGTTGACGATGAAGGCCGGACTGTCGGCGGCTTCGATCGCGGTCTTGCCAATGCGGGCGGCAAATTCGTGCATCGCAGTCTTGGTGGCGGCCGATGTGGCGAGGCCGGGAATGATCTCGACCAGCGTCATCAGCGGCACCGGGTTGAAGAAATGCAGGCCGGTGAAGCGATCCGGCCGGTCGGTAGCGGCCGCCAGCCGTGTGATGGAGATCGACGAGGTGTTGGTAGCAAGTAGCGCACCGGGCTTGAGCGCCAGGCCCGCGAAGATCTTCGCCTTGATGGCTTCGTTCTCGGTCGCCGCTTCGATGACCAGGTCGGCATTGGCAAAGGCGGCGTTGTCGGTGGTCAGGCTGATCCGCGCCAGCGCGGCGTCGGCCTCTGCCTGGCCGATCATAGCCTTGGCAACGCCGCGACCAAGGTTCTTGACGATGGTGGCGCGAGCGGCTTCGGCGCGGACCATCGCCACGTCGGACAGGATGACATCATAGCCAGCGAGCGCTGCCACATGGGCAATGCCGTTGCCCATAAGGCCGGCGCCGATTACACTGATCAATTGCATATCCGTCTCCCTGCTTGCGCTCGGCTTTAACGCGGCGCCGCCCAGCCGCAAGGCTTGTCGGTTCGTGCAGGGCTGCTTATGGCAGCGACATGGACAGGTTGTGCGGCAAAGTGGCAATCGTAACCGGCGGCGCCGGCGGCATCGGCGCCGCGATCGCACGGCGCTTTGCCGCCGAAGGCGCGCTCGTCTGGGTGACCGATATCGCCGACGCGGCGGGCGAGGCGATCGCAGTTGATGTAGGCGGCCGATACCATCATCTGGACGTGCGCGAAGAAGCAGGCTGGGACCTGCTTATAGCGGCGGTCGGCAGGGTCGATATCCTGGTCAACAACGCCGGCATCACGGGTTTCGAGGCCGGCAGCGCCCGGCATGACCCCGAACATGCCAGCCTGGCAGATTGGCGCGCCGTGCATAGCACCAATCTAGATGGCGTTTTCCTGGGTTGTCGCGCCGCCATCCGGGCGATGCGGCCCCAGCGCCAAGGGTCGATCATCAACATCTCGTCACGGTCGGGCTTGGTCGGCATTCCGGGCGCGGCGGCCTATGCCTCGTCAAAGGCAGCCGTGCGTAATCATACCAAAAGCGTCGCCTTGTGGTGTGCGCAGAACGGCCTCGCCATTCGCTGCAATTCCGTGCATCCGGCGGCCATTTTGACGCCAATCTGGGAAGCCATGCTGGGCGACGAACCTGACCGCGCGACGAAGCTGGCTGCGCTGGTGGCTGACACGCCGCTCAGGCGTTTCGGCACCGTTGACGAAGTGGCGGCGATGGCTGCGTATCTCGCTGCGGACGAGTCAGCTTACGTGACGGGAAGCGAATTTCACATCGATGGCGGCCTGTTGGCCGGGTCGGCAGCCACACCGGGTTAAGCTTGGTTGCTTCCGAGGCCGGGACTGAGCCGAAGGAAGACGGGCCACCATCGATTCGCGAGGCGATCTAAGCCCCTGCCAACATCCGCATGGCCTCGGTGAAAAGCACGATACTGCCGGCATATAGCCCGATGAACATTGTCGCCGATCGCGCCCGGGCGTTGGCGTCACGTCGGCGCATGGACAAAACTTTCCGCGAGGGGCAGCGCGACACGTTCGATAGCTGCCATGCCCAGCGATAATGCAGCCGTCATCAGCAACACAATATCGATCGGCCTTCGGGTACCCAACCAGTCAATCACGGCATCCTCCACCGAGCAAAATGCCCATCGGACACCGAAGGCTGTGCCCGGAAGAGCCATTAGCGCGCGCCGGGAGATCGCCGGCAAGCTCGTAATGTAGGCATAAAAGGCAAGGCAGCCGCGGCACAGGGCGAAAGGACCGTCAGCCCACCAGGCGGCCGCCTTCCGGCCAATAGGGCGCGCGCAATTCCTTTTTCAGGATTTTGCCGCTGGCATTGCGCGGCAGGGTTTCGACAAAATCGACCGATTTGGGGACTTTGTAGCCAGCGATGCGGGTGCGGGCAAAGGCAACTATAGCTTCGGCGGTGACATCGCCGCGGCGCACAATGATCGCTTTGACAGCTTCGCCCCAGCGCGCGTCGGGCACGCCGATGACGGCGCAATCGACGACATCAGGGTGGTCATGCAGGGCACTTTCGATCTCGGCCGGGTAGACATTCTCGCCGCCCGAAATGATCATGTCCTTCACCCGGTCATGGATGGTGAGATAGCCGTCGGCGTCCAAAAAGCCCGCATCGCCGGTGCGATACCAGCCATCCTGCAGCGCCTTGGCGGTCGCTTCTGGATTGCGGTGATAGCCGATCATGTTGCTGACGGATTTGATGGCCACCTCGCCGACGATGCCTGGCGGCAGGATGGTGCCGGCGCCATCGATGATGCGGATTTCATTGCCGGGGAACGCCTTGCCGCAGCCGCGCATCCGGTCATTGCCGGCGGGTTCATGGTCATGCGGCGGCAGATAGACGACGGTGCCGCTGGTTTCGGTGGCGCCATAGCATTGGATGAAACCGGCATTGGGAAAAGCGGTGATCGACCGCCGCAGGATATCGAGCGGTATGGGCGAGGCGCCATAATAAAGTTCGGTCAGGCTGGTCATGTCAGCGGATGTGGTTTCAAGCTGCTGGACGACCGCGGCGAGCACCGAAGGCACGATGAACATGCGGGTGACACGTTGGTTGGCGATGGCGGCGATGATGCCGGCGACATCGGGCCGCGGCAGGATAACCATGGCGGCGCCGGCTTCGACCGCGTGCAGACCCCAGCCGGTACCGCCGATGTGGAAAAGCGGCATGGCGACCAGGCAGACGTCATTTTCGTCCCATTCGCCCCAGGCCTCCCCGGTCAGCCGGCCTTTTTCGATGGTGCCGAGCAGGGCGCGGTGCGGCAGCAAGGCACCCTTGGGAAAGCCGGTGGTACCGCTGGTGTAAAGCTGTAAGGCGACATCTTCAGAATCGACCTGGTGGCCGATATCGTCCGGTGCCCAGGTCGCGATCCAGTGGGCAAAGGCGGGGGTGCCATCATGAGGTGCGTCAATCAGAATGATCCGTTCAACGCCCGCGCTTGACCGAGCATCCTCGGCGGCGGCGCAAAAACTACTTTCGCTGATCAACACGCCGATTCCGGCATCCTGGAGGATGAAGGCAATTTCCCGCGCCACCAGCCGGGCGTTTATCGCCACCAGCACGGCACCGAGGCGGAAACAGGCTGCCATTACAATGATATAGTCTGGGTGATTAAGGCCCAGCCAACCGAGCCGGTCGCCCGGCCTGACGCCGGCACCGCGAAACGCCGCAACAGCGCGCAGCACCCGGTCATGCAGCGCCGCCCAACCGATCCGCTGATCTCCAAAGCTGATCGCGATGCGATCGGGCGTCGCCGCCGCATGGGCCGCGGTCAAATCGGCAAGCGTCGTGAAGCGAGCGGCCATATCGTCTCCCCCCTTGGGACTGTGCCTTGGCCGGCGGGGCCGGTCCAGCAATGATTGCCGCCGGCGGGCACTATCGCTAGGAGGGAGCCCTTGTCCCGGCAGAAGCGGAAAACTCACATGAACACGCTGATCGTGGTCATCAATCTGATCACCATGGTGCTGCAATGGTTGATCTGGGCGCTGGTGATTTGGGCGATCCTGTCGTGGTTGATCGCCTTCAATGTCGTCAACGTCCACAACGGCTTCGTGCGCGGCCTGGTGACCGGGCTCGATCGCTTCTTCAACCCGATGCTGCGACCGATTCGGCGCATCCTGCCCGATATGGGGGGGATTGATCTGGCACCGATGGTGCTTATCCTTCTGATAATGCTGGTACAGCGCGGCCTGCCAGCCCTGTTGATCGATGCTGGCGTTCTGTGACGCTGCCGCATGCCTGGTCGCCGGTGCCCGGCGGTATCCGCCTGCGCGTGCGCGTCACGCCGCGCGGCGGCCGTGATGCGGTGGAAGGCATCGGCGCCGATACGGGCGAAGCACCGCACCTGAAGCTGCGGATAGCGTCGGCCCCGGTCGATGGCGATGCCAATGAGGCGGTAATCAAAGTGCTGGTAAAATGGCTGGGGGTTCCCAAGACAAATATCAATATCGTCGGCGGCGAGACTATGCGGTTGAAAACGTTGATGATCACTGGCGATCCGGTGCAATTACTGCATCGTTGTCAGATACTTGTCGCGCCGGCAGCGGCATGACCGCCGTGCTGATCGACGGCAAGGCACGGGCGCTGGCGCTGCGGGAAAGCGTGGCGGCGGGGGTCCGGGAATTTGTCGCGGCGCACGGCAGAGCACCGGGGTTGACGGTGGTGCTGGTTGGCGATGACCCGGCGAGCGCGGTCTATGTTCGTAACAAGGGGGCGGCGACGCTGGCGGCGGGGATGGTTTCGGCCGAACACCGGCTGCCGGCCCACGTTCCCGAGGCGGCGCTGTTGGCGCTGGTTGCTGCCCTCAACAATGATCCGGCGGTTGACGGCATATTGGTCCAGATGCCGCTGCCGCGCCATATCGACAGCGACAAGGTCATCGCCGCGATCGATCCGGCCAAGGATGTCGATGGTTTTCATCCGGTCAACGCAGGGCGGCTGGCCACCGGGCTGCCGGGGCTGGTGCCGTGCACGCCGACCGGTTGTCTGCTGTTAATCGAGGAAATTCTGGGCGATATCAGTGGTATGGAGGCTCTGGTCATCGGCCGGTCGAACATCGTTGGCAAGCCGATGGCGGCGCTGCTGACGGCCAAATCGGCAACCGTGACCCTGGCGCATTCGCGAACCCGTGACCTGGCCGCGCATGTGGCGCGGGCCGACATCCTGGTGGCGGCAGTCGGCGTGCCGCACCTCGTTAAGGGTGAATGGGTGCGGACGGGGGCGTGTGTCATCGATGTCGGGATGAACCGTATCGCGCTGCCCGATGGCAAGACGCGGCTGACCGGGGATGTGGAATTTGAGGCGGCGGCGGTGCGCGCGGGCTGGATCACCCCGGTTCCGGGCGGGGTGGGGCCGATGACGATTGCCTGCCTGTTGGCCAATACGCTGAAGGCCGCCTGGGCCCGTTCTATATGACAGGGCCATTGATTTCATTGTTTATTTCGGCCTTTGTCACGCTGTTCGTGGTGCTGGATCCGCCCGGCTGCGTGCCGATTTTTTCCAGCCTGACAAGTGGCGCCAGCGCGGCGCACCGGCGCAGCATGGCGGTGCGGTCGGTGGGCATTGCCGGCGCCGTGATGGTGGCGTTCGCGCTCGGTGGGCAGGCGTTCCTGACGACGTTGGGGATCAGCCTGCCGGCCTTCAAGATCGCCGGCGGGGTGATGGTGTTCCTGATCGCCATCGACATGGTGTTTGAAAAGCGTACCGAACGCCGTGAAAACCGCGCTGAAGAAGTCATCTCCGCCGCCGCCGCCAAGGCCAAGCCTATGGAAGCAGAGGATATTTCGGTCTTCCCTATGGCCATCCCGATGCTGGCTGGTCCGGGGTCGCTGGCGGCGATCATGTTGCTGGCGGCGCGGAGTCATGATGTTCAGGAAACACTGACAGTGCTTGCTGCGCTGGTCGCCGTGCTGTTGATCACGCTGTTGTCGCTGCTTGCCGCCGGGCCGTTGATGCGGTTGATGGGGGCCAAGTTCGAAGGCGCCCTGACTCGGCTGCTGGGGGTTGTCTTGGCCGCGCTGGCGGCGCAATTTGTTGTCGATGGCATCAAGCAGAGCTTCAACCTATAGCGTAACCACCGGATAAAACCGGGTTTTTCGGGGAGTCGGCAAGTGGTGAACACGGGCAGAGCGGTAGTCATCGGAGCATCGCGCGGGCTTGGCGCGGGGCTTGTACGGGAGTTGGCGGGGCGCGGCTGGGATGTTGTAGGAACGCAAAGAGCCGAAAGTGCCGAATTGGCGGCGGCCGCTGCCGCAAACGCCCGTGTCAGCATCGCCACCGTCGATATCGATGATCCGGCCAGTGTCGCCGCGCTCATCACTGGCCTGGGCGACCAAAAATTCGACCTGGTGTTCGTCAACGCCGGCGTCATGGGCCCGCTGCATAATTCGATCGACAAGGTCACGCCCGCCGAACTCGGCGCGCTGATGCTCACCAACGCTGTCGCCCCCATACGCACCGCCCAGGCGCTTCTGCCGCTGGTCAAGGATGGCGGCACCGTCGCGCTGATGACCTCGATCCTCGGCTCGGTCGCCGGCCGGCGTCATGGCCTCAACGGTCTGTACAGCGCCAGCAAGGCGGCGCTCAATTCGCTGTCGCGGGGCTTTTTTGCGGCTGATATTGGCAAGCGGCCGGTCACCGTCATCAATTTCCACCCCGGCTGGGTGAAGACCGACATGGGCGGCACCGGCGCTGACATCGATGTCGCCACCAGCGTGGCCGGCATGGCCGATGTCCTGGCCGCGCCGCGCGCGCCGGGGCAATATTATCTTGATTACAATGGCGATACGCTGCCCTGGTAGGCACGGTGGCGGCGCAGCGCCGCGCCGGACAGGCCGAAGCCGGCGACTAGCAACGCCCAGTTCGCCGGTTCAGGCACGCCGGCGACCGGGTTGAGGTTGGTGGTGAGCACGCTCTGCGTCATCGCCGTGATGTTGCCGGGATGATAGGTTTTCACACTGACAAGGCCATAGATGGTGAGGCCGTAGACACCGGGCAGCAGGTGCAGGTTGATCGTCTTGTCGGCGTCGCTCTGCCGCACATAACGCGTGAATTGAAACAGATTGCTGCCGCTGCAGGAACCGGGCGTGGCCTGGGGTCCGCCGCACAGATACACGGTATCGAAGCGCGCAGAGACTTCGTAATAATCGGAATTAAGGCCATAGGTCGCCGGCATGTCATAGGCCATCATCAGGTCGAACGGCGTATCCACGGTGAAATAATAGTGGAATTGATTGTCGCTGCTGGCGCTCGGCGTCAGGTAGGCGGGGTCCCCGGTCCAGGTGGCGCTGGCGCTGCCGTCGAGCCGGAACTGGCTGCCGGTCGCGGTTTTCTTCAGTGCCATCACCGTATGTATCGACGCCGCATTGCCGATGCCGAAGGGCGGCGCGACATTGTCGTTGGTGATGCTGGCGTCGCCCGGAGCGCCAAGGTTGACGACCGGCGAATAGACATGCTGCTGGCCATCGTAAAGGGTGGCCGAACCAGAATAGAGTGACGCACCATTGAAGGTCACCGTCGTCGCCGCCGGTGTTGCCGCCAGCGTTGCGGCACATGTTGCCGCAAAGCCCATTGATCGCAGTTGCTTCATGTCAGCCCCCAGTTTGCCCATCGGTTGCCGCGGCCCCGTGCGGCCCGATGAAACAGGCTGCATCCTTGCTGAATGTTTAGGATCGCCCCGCCGGGCCGTCCATTGCCTGAATAGGCATATCTTTCGGCGGTTGCTTTTGGGGCCATGTTGGCCTTGATGGATGCTGGCGCCTTTGGGGGGGACAAGGTGGCGGCAAGTCTGTTGCTGGTGGATGATCACCCGCTGTTTCGCAGCGGCTTTGCGGCGCTGGCGGCAGCGGCGTGGCCCGACCGGCCGCTGGTCACGGCGGGAGACGGCGCGGCGGCGCTGGCGCTGGTGGCACAGCGCCCCGATATCGCCGCGGCGATCATCGATATTCAACTGCCCGGCCGCGACGGCTTCGATATCGCGCTGGCCATGGGCGCCATTGCGCCGGCGGTGCCGCGCATCCTGATTTCAGGGCGGGAGGACCAGGCGGCGCGGCAGCGGGCGCGGGCCTGCGGGGCGGCGGCGTTCATCGCCAAGGCCAGCCCGGCAGCGACCATCATCGCCACCATCGAAACTGTGCTGGCCGGCGGCGACGGCTTTGCCGGCGACACTGCGGCGCCGGCCATGCCGCAATTTTCGCCGCGCCAGATCGAGGTGCTGGCGCTGCTGGCGACGGGCAGTTCCAACCAGCAGATCTGCACGGCGCTGGGCATCGCCGATCGCACCGTGCGGGCGCATCTGACTGAAATCTTCGACGCGCTGGGGGTCAACAGCCGTGTCCAGGCGATCTTGCAGGCGCAGCGGCTGGGGCTGATCGCGTGACCGATACGGACATCAGGGTTCGCGCTGAAAACATCCGCACCCTTTATGTCCAGGTCGGCAACAGCTTTGCCGCGGCCGCGGTCGTCATGCTGTATATGGCGGCAACGACCTGGCCCTATACGCCCGCCGCGACGATTTTGGGCTGGGTGGCGGTGCAGCTTGGTTCGCAACTGGTGCGGGTTCTGCTGGTGCGGGCCTATGGCCGCGCCGCCCCCGACGATGCGGCGCTGCCGCGCTGGGGGCGCGCCTATGCCGCCTATATGGCCGGTGCCGGGCTGATCTGGGGCAGCACCGCCTGGCTGTTCATCCATCCGACCGAGCCGATCACCGTCGCGCTGACCCTTTGTGGGCTTTACGGCATCGCCGGGGGTAGCGTGCCGGTCAACGCCTATAATCCGCCCGGGCTTTATGGCTTTGTCGGGGCGATCTTTGGCCTGTTGCTGCTGCGGCTGCTAGCCTTGCAGGATTTCGGCTATGCCGCGCTGGGGTTGGCGTCGCTGGCCTTTGCCGGGATTCTGGCGGCGTTCTGCCGCGTCCAGCACCGCGCGCTGGATGCCAGCTTCCGCATCCGTTTCGAAAATGCCGCGCTCGTTGAGGCGCTGCGGGTGGAAACCGCGGCGGCGCAGGCGGCGCGCGCCCAAGCCGAACAGGCCAATCTCGCCAAATCGCAGTTCCTGGCCGCAGCTAGCCATGATTTGCGCCAGCCGCTGCACGCGCTCGGGTTGTTTTCGGGCAGCCTCGGCACGCTGGCGCTGGATGATGAGGCGCGTGATCTGGTCGATCAGATCCAGAATAATGTCGCCGCCATGGAACGGCTGTTCAACACATTGCTCGATATTTCGCGGCTCGATGCCGGGGTGGTGGCGGTGCGGCGCGACAGCGTTTCGGTCGATGCGTTGTTCGCCGCGCTGAACGAAAGCTTTGCCGGGCTGGCGGCGCAACGCGGCGTGGCGCTGCGCTTTGCCGGCGGCAGCCATTGGGTGGACAGTGATGCCGGGCTGCTGGAACAGATTCTGGCCAATCTGCTGGCCAACGCCATCGCCTATGCCCCGCAAGGGCGGGTGATGCTGACGGCGCGGCGGTGCGGCGGCGGCATTGCGCTGGAATGTCGCGATTCGGGGATCGGGATAGCGGCGGCCGACCAGGCGCGGGTGTTCGGCGAATTCATCCAGATCGGCAATGCCGAACGCGATCGCCGCAAGGGGCTGGGGCTGGGGCTGGCCATTGCGCAGCGCACCGCGCGGCTGCTGGGCACGGACATCAGCCTGCGATCGGCGCCGGGGCGGGGCAGTTGCTTCGGCCTGGTGTTGCCTGTCGGCGCGCCCGGCAAAGCCGCGGCGCCGGCGGTGGCGGCGCGGGGCGACCTGGTTGCCGGTCTGCGGCTGCTGCTGATCGATGATGATAGTGATGTGCGCCGCGCCGGGGCGTCGTTGCTCGCCGGTTGGGGGGTGGATGCGGCGGTAGTGGCCGGGCTGGATGAGGCGCTGGCGCTGGTCGCCGGCGGTGTGCGTTTCGATGCGCTGATCTGCGATTACCGGCTGGGGGGTGGCAGTGATGGCCTGGCGGGCATCGCCCGGTTGCGCGGGTTGCTGGTGCCGGCGCCGGCGGCCTGCCTGCTGACCGGCGATGTCGATCCGGCTTTGATCGCGCGGGCGGCGGCGGCCGGGGTGCCACTGCTCCACAAGCCGCTGTCACCCAGCGCGCTGCGCGCCACGCTCAATCATCTGGCAACCCAGCGCGGGTGAGCGCCGGGTTTCGGGTGCAATCCCTGGCTGTTGATCACGCGCAGGCCGGGTGACGGGGGTGTTCCCGGCAAAACTCAACGCAATTCGGTTGTGCGGTTCCGGCGCCCCGGTCTCTAAACCTTGTTGCGTTTCGCCTTTGTCGTCAGGCGCGCCACTTCGGCTTCCAGCGCGGCGATCTTCATCGCCTGGCTGACGATGATATCCTGTAAGGCGGCCTTTTCGGCGCTGAAATCAGGGGCCGGTTCGGGGGGCGTGTTGGGCACAACCACCCCTTCGACGATCGTTTCGGAGGCGGCGGCCTCCCGGCTGCCGGCCTTGAACATGCCGGAATCGCGGGCGCGCTTGATCAGCGGTGCGGCGCTGACGGCCAGCGCCATCAGGCTTTCGATCAGCGGGTCCTGGGTCTTGTCGGCCATCGTCATCTTCCCTGTTGCGTTCGCAACCCCTCGGCGTCCCAGATAGGGATGCCGAGGGACCGGCGCAACCGGCCGCTATTCGGCGGCCTCCAGCGCTGGCTGGTCATCCAGCGGATGGGCCAGCCGGGACAGCATTTCCTTGGGGCAGATCTGCCAGATCAGCGTCCGTGTCCGGTCCCATTCGGCTAGCAGCCCGGCAGCCCATTTGGAGCCGGTTTCGCGGACATGTTCCTCGATCAGGCCACGCAACTGCGTTTCCCAATGCGCGCTGGCCAGCCGGTTGAGCACCACCGAATCATGGTTGACGCGGGCGGCGAAATCGCCGGTCCGGTCATAGACAAAGGCCATGCCGCCGCTCATGCCGGCGGCGAAATTGTCGCCGGTGCGGCCGAGAATGACCGCCGTGCCGCCAGTCATATATTCGCAGCCATTGGCGCCGCAGCCTTCGACAACAGCGACGGCGCCGGAATTGCGCACGGCAAAACGTTCGCCGGCGCGGCCGGCGGCGAACAGCCGCCCGGCGGTGGCACCATAGAGCACGGTGTTGCCGATGATGGCATTGTCCTGGGATGCCAGCGGTGAAGCGACCATGGTGCGCACGACGATGGTGGCACCCGAAAGCCCCTTGCCGACATAATCATTGGCTTCACCAAAGACTTCCAGCTTGACGCCCTGGACGGCAAAGGCACCCAGACTCTGCCCGGCCGAACCGCGCAGCCGGATATGGACATGCCCGGGGGCCAGCCCGGTCATGCCGAAGGCGGTGGTGATCGCCGATGACAGGCGGGTGCCGACGGCGCGGTGGGTGTTGCGCACCGCATAGGTCAATTGCATCTTTTCACCGCGGCTGAACAATTGGTCGGCATCGCGGATCATGTCGGCATCTAGGCTGTCGGGCACTTCGTTGCGATGGCCTTCGATGCCGAAGCGCCGCATGTGATCGGGGGCATCGACCTTGGCGAGGATGGGGTTGAGATCAAGATCGTCGAGATGTTCGGCACCGCGGCTGACCTGGCGCAGCAATTCGGTGCGGCCGATGATGTCGTTCAAGGATTTGACGCCGAGTTTTGCGAGAATCTCGCGGACTTCCTCGGCAATGAAGCTCATCAGGTTGATGACCTTTTCGGGGCTGCCTTCGAACTTCTGGCGCAGCGCTTCGTCCTGGGTGCAGACGCCGACCGGGCAGGTGTTGCTATGGCATTGGCGGACCATGATGCAGCCCATGGCGACCAGCGACAGGGTGCCGATACCGAATTCCTCGGCGCCCAAAATGGCGGCGATGACGATGTCGCGGCCGGTCTTCAGCCCGCCATCGGTGCGCAGCTTGACGCGGTGGCGCAGGCCATTCAGCGTCAGCACCTGATTGACTTCGGACAGGCCCATTTCCCAAGGCGTGCCGGCATATTTGATGCTGGTCTGCGGGCTGGCGCCGGTGCCGCCGACATTGCCGGCGATCAGGATCGCGTCGGCATGGGCCTTGGCGACGCCGGCCGCCACAGTGCCGATGCCGGCGCTGCTGACCAGCTTCACGCAGACGCGGGCGCGCGGGTTGATCTGCTTCAGATCATAGATCAACTGCGCCAGATCCTCGATCGAATAGATGTCGTGATGCGGCGGCGGTGAGATCAGCGACACGCCGGGGGTGGAGTGGCGCAGCCGGGCGATCATTTCGGAAACCTTGAAGCCGGGCAATTGCCCGCCCTCGCCGGGCTTGGCGCCCTGTGCCACCTTGATCTCGATCTCGTCACAGGCGAGCAGATATTCGGCGGTGACACCAAAGCGGCCGCTGGCGATCTGCTTGATCGCCGAATTGGCGTTGTCGCCGTTTTCATAGGGCGTGTAGCGGGCCTTGTCCTCGCCGCCTTCGCCGCTGACGGCCTTGGCGCCGATGCGGTTCATGGCGATGGCCAGCGTCTCATGTGCCTCGGGCGACAGCGCCCCCAGGCTCATCCCCGGCGTCACGAAACGCTTGCGGATTTCGGTGATCGATTCGACCGTTTCAATCGGGATCGGCTTGGTATTTTCGGTGAAATCCAGAAGGTCGCGCAGCGCGATGGGCGGAAGTTCCCGCACGGCGTTGGAGAATTTCTTGTAATCCGAATAGCTGTCGGCGCCGACGGCGTGCTGCAACAGATGGATCAGCCCGGCCTGATAGGCGTGCGCCTCGCTGCCGGCGCGGTAGCGATACAGGCCGCCGATCGGCAGTGCGATCACATCCTCATCGAACGCCTGATCGTGGCGCATGCGGGCGTTGATGAACAGCGAGTCAAAGCCCTCGCCGGAAATTTTCGCCGGCATGCCGGGGAAGAAATCATTGACCAGCGCCCGGCTGAGCCCGACTGCTTCGAAATTATAGCCGCCGCGGTAGGACGAAATGACGGCGATGCCCATCTTTGCCATGATCTTGAGCAAGCCATCCTCGATGGCCTTTTTGTAGCGCTGGACGCACTGGTCATAGCTCAAGCCGCCGAACAGCCCGCGGGCGTGGCGGTCGGCGATAGCTTCCTGCGCCAGATAGGCGTTGACCGTGGTGGCACCGACCCCGATCAGCACGGCGAAATAATGCGTGTCGAGCGCTTCGGCCGAGCGGACGTTGATCGACGCGAAGGTACGCAGGCCCTTCCTGACGAGATGCGTGTGCACGCCGGCAGTGGCCAGGATCATGCTGATGCCGGCGCGGCTGGCCGACTGGTTTTCATCGGTCAGGAACAACTGGCTCTTGCCCGACCGCACGGCGGTTTCGGCTTCGCTGCGTACGCGGGCGATGGCGGCGCGCAGGGCTTCGGGGCCGCCGGCGATGTCGAAACTGCAATCGATCTCGGCGACCTGCTTGCCGAAATGGCGCTTCAGCACGGCCCAGCCCATGTTGGTCATCACCGGCGTGTCGATGACCATGACGCCCTCTTGCCTGGCGTCATCATCCAGGATGTTGGTCAGGTTGGAAAAGCGCGTCTTCAGGCTCATGACGCGGGTTTCGCGCAAGCTGTCGATCGGCGGGTTGGTCACCTGCGAGAAATTCTGGCGGAAGAAATGCGACAGGTTGCGCGGATTGTCGGAAATCACCGCTAGCGGCGCATCATCGCCCATGCTGCCAATGGCTTCCTTGGCGTCTTCGACCATCGGCGCCAGAATCAGCTCCATATCCTCCATGGTCTGGCCGGCGGCGACCTGGCGGCGGCGCAGTTCATCGCGGGCATAGGCCGGGCCGGGCTGCTGGCCGTCATGGCCGGGCAGCGACTGGAAGGTGCTGAACCCCGCCACCATCGCTGCGTAATCATGGGCATTGGCGACGCGATCCTTGACGGCGCGGTCGGCATAAAAACGCGGGCCTTCGCCGGGATCGCCATCCAGATCGACAGCGATCATTTCGCCCGGCCCCAGCGCGCCCTTCATCACCATATCGGCTTCGGGGATGACGACCATCCCGGCCTCGGACCCGGTGACCAGCAGATTGTCACGTGTCAGGCAGTATCGCATCGGCCGCAGCGCATTGCGGTCAAGCCCGGCCACTACCCAGCGGCCATCGGTCATCGCCAGCGCTGCCGGCCCGTCCCAGGCTTCCATGACGCTGGCAAAAAATGCGTACATGGCGCGGTGGTTATCGGGCAGGCTGTCATCCTTGGCCCAGGCTTCGGGGACGAGCATAAGCTTGGCGGTCGGCGCGTCACGGCCCGATCGCACAAAGGCTTCGAAAACCGCATCGAGCGCGGCGGTATCGCTGGCCCCGGCCGGAATCAGCGGCTTGATGTCTTCGGAATGTTCGCCGAACGCCGATGCCGCCATCTTGATCTCATGGCTTTTCATCCAGTTGGTGTTGCCGCGCACCGTGTTGATTTCGCCATTATGGGCGAGGCAGCGGAACGGCTGCGCCAGCCACCATTGCGGGAAGGTGTTGGTGCTGTAGCGCTGGTGATAGATGGCGAAGCGCGAAATGAAGCGTTCGTCCATCAGATCGGGGTAGAAGACCGACAGTTCCTCGGCGAGGAACAGGCCCTTGTAGATGATCGATCGCGCCGACAGCGAACAGATGTAGAAGCCCTGGATCTGCGCCTCGATCACCCGCTTTTCGATGCGGCGGCGGATGAGGTAGAGGTCCTTTTCAAAGGCTTCGATAGCGGCGGCCTTGTCCTCGGGGCCAGCCAGCGGGCCGGCGATCATGATCTGCTCTATCTCCGGGCGCGACTGCGTTGCCTTTTCGCCGATCACCGAAATGTCGACGGGCACCTGCCGCCAGCCATAGACCTTATAGCCAAAACCGATGATTTCGGATTCGACGATGGTGCGGCAGCTTTCCTGCGCGGCAAGATCGGTGCGCGGCAGGAACACCTGGCCGACAGCGAGCAGATTGGGCTTGGGCTTGTGGCCGGCCCGGCCGATATGTTCGTGGAAAAAGCCCAGCGGCAGTTCGACATGGATGCCCGCGCCATCGCCGGTCTTGCCGTCGGCATCGACAGCGCCGCGGTGCCACACTGCTTTCAACGCCTCGAT
>JANYCM010000285.1 GCA_025360285.1 Sphingomonadales bacterium | reverse complement strand
GGATGCGCCGCGATGCTCTCGACCCTGCCAAGCATCAGGTTCGAGGTCGGGCAAATGTTCAGGCGGATGTGGTGGTCGGCCAGCATGCGCATGACGACGGGCGAAGCCGCGGCGGCGATGCCGTGCTGCACTTCGTCGAGCTCCAGGAGTTCAACGGCACGCCACACATCGTCGGCGGTGCCCCATTCGCCGACATGCGCCTTGAGGCGAAACCCGGCCGCCGCCGCCATAAAGATCGAACGACGCATCAAGCTCGGTGACATCGAGATCGCCCTGATATTGATGGGCGCGGGGCTTTACGCCGGGCGGGGCGGGCTCGGCCTGTTCCCACCAGGTTGATGCGAGGCCGATTTTGCGAAACTGCAATTGTTCGCGCACTGCCGCGGCGAGCGGCTTGCCGGTGGCGCGTTCGATGATTTCACCCAGCACGACGTAGCCGCTGTCGGAATAATGAAAGGCGACACCCGGCGCGCCGAGCGGCTTTTGCCGGGCGAGAATGTCGAGTTGCGCGGCGCGGGTCCAATGGTGGCCGCCGGCGACCAGGGTGGCGGCGAGAAAGCCCGGCTCGGTGGTATGGTCCGCCATGCCGCTGCTGTGGGTGAGCAATTGGTCGATGCGGATGACGGCCGGGTCATAACCGGCGCGGCGCAACTGCCCGGCGGTTTCGGGGCTGATATAGGCCATTATGGTGTCGGTGACCGCCAGCCGGTGCTGTTCGTGAAGGCGCAGGATGGTGGCGGCGACGAACAGCTTGGTGATGCTGGCGATGCGGAACGGCTGGTCGGGCTGCAACGCATCCTTGCCACCGATCGCCGTCCTGCCGGCGCTGCCGCTCCATTGCTGCCGGCCCCCGGCGGCGGAATAGCTGAGCGTGATGCCCGGTACATCGGGGTTGGCGGCGACGGCCTTGTCGATGGCCGCCTGCAGGGCGCGGGGCAACGGGTCCGGGGCGGCATGGACAGCGGGGCCAGCGATGAACAGCACGCCGAGCAGCGAAGCCTTTGATATCATCTGCATGGCCGGCTCAGCGCCGCGACGTGTCATAGCCGGTGACCGCCGCAATGACGCCCGCCACCGCCACCATATCGTCCACCACCATGCGCATCGTGCTGGGGCCGCTGCGCTCGAAGCCTGGCAGCATGGCGAGCACCTGCGACGGAAACCGGTGCTTCCAGACGATTTCCAGCGTGATCGGCCCGGCGATGCGATAGGGTGCGGCGGCGGCGCGATTGGCGATGGCGCGGCTGGCGGCGGCTTCGATCAGCTGGCGCGCCCGCGCCGGCATCATGGTGCGGTTGCAATGGTCGGTGATCCAGGTCTTGGTCGCCACGGTTTCTATGGCGCCGAACAGGCCGCGGGCGTGATCGGCATAGGCGGCATCGCCGGTGGCCAGCAGCACCGGCACGCCGAAATGCCCGGCGATGGCGCCGTTGATGCGGGTTTCGCTGGCGGGTTCGCCGTTCAGCCGGATTTCGCTGATCGCCGCGCCCATCATGGTGTGCGCCAGCGTGCCTTCCATATCGGTATTGCCGCTATGCTGCCCGATCAGGAAGGCGCCGATGGTGCCGGCATCCTCCACCCCCTGCATCATGTGCAGCGGCCGCGGCCAGGACCGCACCACCTCGACATCATCGGGCAGCGCATCGAGCAGCAGGTTCTGCCCGGTGCCATGGCTGTCACTGATGACGATATCGGTAACGCCCGCCGCCCGCGCGCCCCTGATGGCGGCATTAACTTCGCCAGTCATCCATTCGCGCGCCCGTTCGAATTCAAAGCCTTCGGGCGTCAGCTGCGGGGCGCTGGCGACGCCCGCAATGCCTTCCATATCGGCACAGATGTAAAGGCGCATCGCTGATTTCCCCCGCTTCCTGGCGACTGTATCACCGCCATAGACCAGGTTTGACAATTTTCCAATTAGGACCATTATCGCAGATCAGAAAATGGGTGGGTGATTCGGGTTGCTGGCCAGGGCTGGGCCGCCGGAACGCAAAAGGGGTCGCATGAAGAGGATTTTGGTTTCGATCGCCATGGTGGCTGGCCTGTTTGCCGGCCAGCCGACGCTGGCGGCAGCACCTGTGGCCCCGGCCGTCACGCCGGCGGTTGCCACCCCGGCGCTCGCCCGGTTGACCGCCAGCGATGCCGAGGCCTGGATCGACGGCTATCTGCCCTATGCGCTGAAACGCGGCGGCATCCCCGGCGCGGTCGTCGTCATCGTCAAGGACGGGCAAATTCTGTTCGAAAAAGGCTATGGCACCAGCGATCTGGCCACCGGCGCGCCGGTCGATCCCAAGAAAACCCTGTTCCGCCCCGGTTCGGTGTCGAAGCTGTTCACCTGGACGGCGGTGATGCAGCAGGTCGAGGCGGGCAAGATCGACCTTGATGCCGATATCAACACCTATCTCGATTTCAAGATTCCGCCGTTCGAGGGCAAGCCCGTTACCTTGCGTAACATCATGACGCACAGCGGCGGTTTCGAGGAAGTCGTCAAGAACATCATGGTCGGCAAGCCCGCCGACTATATGCCGTTCGAACAAGTGCTAAAACACTGGGTGCCGGCGCGGGTGTTCCCCGCCGGCGCCTATCCTGCCTATTCAAATTATGCGACGACTCTAGCCGGTTATATTGTCCAGCGCGTGTCGGGGGAGGCGTTTAACGATTATATCGCGGCGCACATCCTGAAGCCGCTGGGCATGAACAACGCCACCTTCGTGCAACCCTTGCCGGCGGCGCTCGCGCCGCAGATGTCGAAAGGCTATTACGACAGCACGCGGCCCAAGCCGGCGTATGAACTGGTATCGATGGCGCCGGCAGGCGCGCTGGCTGCGTCGGGCGAAGACATGGGCCGCTTCATGATCGCGCATTTGCAGCGCGGCAGCTATAATGGCGCGCAAATTCTGAAGCCCGAAACCGCTGATCTGATGCATGCCACGGCGTTGCAGGTCACGCCGCCGCTGAATGGCATGGCACTGGGCCTGATGGAACTGAGCATGAATGGCCAACGCGTCATCGGCCATGGCGGTGATACCGAGGCGTTTCACACGATGCTGGCGATGTACACCGCCTCCAACGTCGGCATTTACATATCGCTGAACGCCGGCGGCCGGGAAGGCGCATCAATGGCCGTGCGCTATGGGCTGCTTTATGGTTTTGCCGATCGTTATTTCCCGCCGCCCCCGGAAGCGCCGGCGACCGTGGATGCAGCGACCGCCAAGGCCCATGCCCTGCTGCTGGCGGGCAGCAATTACGTCACCTCGCGTGCCTCATCGACCAGTTTCATGAAGTTCACCGAACTGCTGGGGCAGCAGACCTTCACGGTCAATGACGATGGCACGATCTCGTCATCGGCAGGCAAGGACGAAAGCGGCGCCGCGCAGAAATGGCGTGAGGTCAAACCCTTTGTCTGGGAAGAAGTCGGCGGCCACCGCAACCAGCTTGCCGCCGTGGTAAAGGACGGCAAGGTGGTGATGTGGGCCATGGGCGTCTTTGCGCCGATCATGGTGTTCCTGCCGGTTCCGCCGCTCGAATCGGCAAAGCTGTTGTTGCCGCTGTTCGGGGCGGCGCTGGCGCTGTTGCTGCTGACGGTACTGGCCTGGCCGTTCACCGCCATGGTGCGCCGCCGTTATGGCGCCGCCTTTCCGCTGACCGGCGCGCGGGCTACGGGCTATCGCCTGTCACGCCTGGCGGCATTGCTGGCGCTGATCGGCATCGCCGTGGTGGCCTGGCCGCTGATTCAGATCAGCAATGGCCTGGATGGTATCGAGGCGCTGTCGCACCAGACGGGGCTGATTCTCGCCATTGAAGCGCTGGTGCTGGTAGGCTGGATCGGCGGCCTGCTCGCGGCACTTTACAATCTTTACGCCGTGCTGACCCGGCCCAGCGGCTGGTTCGCCAAGCTGTGGAGCCTGGTTCTGGTGCTGGCCTTTGCGGTGCTTGCCTGGGTGGCGATCGCCTTCAACCTTGTGAATTTTTCGACCAATTTCTGAACAGCTTTGGCCCCTGCGGCCTGAGGGAGACCTTATGCAGACTTTCCTGAAACGACTTGTTCTGGCGGCGGCGTTGATCGCGGCACCGCTCATGGCCCAGCAACCGGCCGCCGTGCCGGCCCCGGCAGCAGCGTCGGCACCCGCCACGCTGACCGCCACCGATGCCGAGGCATGGCTTGATGGCTATATGCCCTATGCGCTGAAGCGCGGCGGGGTCGCCGGTGCCGTAGTTGTCGTCGTCAAAGACGGCCAGGTGCTGGTTGAAAAGGGCTATGGCGTATCGGACACCAAGACCGGCGCGCCGGTCGATCCGAAAAAGACTTTGTTCCGGCCCGGATCGGTATCGAAACTGTTCACCTGGACGGCGGTGATGCAGCAGGTCGAAGCCGGCAAGATCGATCTTGATGCCGATGTGAACAAATATCTCGATTTCAAGATTCCGCCGCGCGACGGCAAGCCCGTCACCATGCGCAACATCATGACTCACACCACGGGGTTTGAAGAGACGTCGAAGGGTCTGATCGTCCTTGAACCCAAGAATTTGCCGACGCTGGAGCATGAACTGAAGAAATGGGTGCCGACGCGGGTGTTCGCCCCCGGCACGACGCCAGCCTATTCCAATTATGGCGCGGCGCTGGCGGGTTATATCGTCCAGCGCGTGTCGGGCGAAGATTTTGATGCCTATGTCGAAAACCATATCTTCAAACCGCTCGGCATGGCCAATGCGACCTTCCGCCAGCCGCTGCCCGCCAGCCTCGCGCCGCAGATGTCCAAGGGTTACAACAGCGCCGATGGCTGCCGCCCAGGCCTTTGAGCTGGTGCCGATGGGCCCGGCCGGCAGCCTGTCGGCGAGCGGCGACGACATGGGCAAGTTCATGATTGCGCATCTGGCCGATGGCGGCGCGCTGATGAAGCCAGCCACCGCCGCGCTGATGCACAACAGCAGCACGGAACTGCTGGCGCCGATCGACGGCATGGCGCTGGGGTTCTTTGAGGAAAAGATCAACAATGTCCGCGGCGTTGGCCATGGCGGCGATACCGGGGTGTTTCACAGCCACCTCAACCTGTGGCCCGACCAGCATGTCGGGCTGTTCGTTTCGCTGAACAGCGCCGGCCGCGAAGGCGCCTCGGGCACCATCCGCACGGCACTGTATGAAGGCTTTGCCGATCGCTATTTCCCCGGCACGCGGACCTTCCCGGGTGCCGGCACGATCGACAAGAAGACCGCTGCCGAGCATGCCGCGCTGATGGCCAGCACCGATTTTGTCATGGCGCGCGGTGCCTTCACCAGCTTCATGGGCGTCGCCGGCCTGGCCAGCCAGGCCAAGTTCATCGTCAATGGCGATGGCACGATCACGCCGACCTTCCCCAATGATTTCAGCGGGGCACCGCGCCGCTATCGCGAAATCGCGCCGTTCCTGTGGCAGCAGGTCGGCGGCCACAGCTATATCAAGGCCAATGTCGAAGGCGGCAAGGTCAGCCTGTGGAGCCTGAGCGAATTTAGCGGCGCCATCACGCTGATCCCCACCGAGCCGCTGAAATCAGCACGGCTGCTGATGCCGCTGCTCGGGCTTGGTGCCTTTGTGCTGCTGGCGACGCTGATCGCCTGGCCGGCGACGGCGATGATCCGCCGGCGTTACGGCGCCGCCTTCCCGCTGCGCGGGCCGCGCGCCACCAGCTATCGCCTGTCACGGCTGTTCGTGCTGCTGGGCATTGCTGCCTGTGCCGGTTGGGGCTTCCTGGTGTCCAAGCTGTCGGCGGGCCTTGCCGGCTTTGCCTGGCTGGGTGACCATGACGGGGTGATCCTGTTCATCGAGGCGCTGACATTGTTCGCCTTTGCCGGCGGGCTATTGGCGGCGCTGTGGAACGCCTATGTGGTGTGGACCAAGGGCAGCGGCTGGTTTGCCAAGCTGTGGAGCCTGTTGCTGGTGGTGGCGTTCGCCGCCTTCCTGTGGACCTTCCACGCCTATTCGATGATCAATTTCTCGGTCAATTATTAAGGGCGGCGGCCCTCGGACGGCAGCGTCCGGGGGCCCGCCTCTGCCGGAGTTTCCTGATGTCCGATACTGTCCTGACCGTCGTCACCGATGACCTGCCGCTCGCCAAACCGTTCCACATTTCCGGCTATACCTTCCATTCGACCCCCGTCGTCGAGGCGCATATCAGCCGCGGCGGCCTGACCGGGCGCGGCGAGGCCGCCGGGGTTTATTATACCGGCGACACCACGGACGCGTTCGTGGCGCAGGTGCGCGCCATGATCCCGGAAATCGCGCGCGGGCTGACCCGTGCCGATCTGCAAGGCGCGCTCCCCCCCGGCGGCGCCCGCAACGCGCTGGATTGCGCGCTGTGGGAACTGGAATCGCTGGAAACCGGCAAGCCGCCTTGGGCGATCGCCGGGCTGGCGGCGCCGCGCGCCTTGATGACGACCTTGACGTTGGGTGCTGACGACCCTGGGGTCATGGCAACGGGCGCCGTCACGGATTATGCCCA
>JANYCM010000279.1 GCA_025360285.1 Sphingomonadales bacterium | reverse complement strand
TTCCAGCGTCCAGCACGGCCGTGTCGCCCGCGCCGCCTATGATGAACTCGCCGATGTGCTGGCGCCGCGCTTTGCCGAACTGGAGGCCAAGGGTCCGGCCCGGCTGACCATTCCCAATGATTTCACCCCGCCCGATTATTGGCAGGGCGTGTGGTTCCACCGCACCACCGGCGGCTGGGATGGCCATGACCAGATGGGCTATGTCCACAGCGAATTCATCCACAAGACCTATGTGGCGCGGAATTTCGGCGGCGATATCTTTGCCCAGCGCCGCGCCGTACTGGCCCGGCTGCCGCGGCAGGATTACGCCCGCATCTGCGAAATGGGCACCAGCTCCGGCCATTTCACCACGGCGTTGCAGGAGACGTTTCCGGCGGCCAGGATCACCGGCGTCGAACTGTCGCTGCCGATGCTGCGCGAGGCATTGCGCGTGGCCAATGCCAATGGCTGGAACTGGGATCTGCACCAGCGCGCTGCCGAGGACACCAAATTGCCGGCGGCCAGTTTCGACCTTGTCGCCAGTTACATCATCTTCCATGAAATGCCGGCCGAGGCGATCAAGGCGACCTTCCGCGAGGCCTTTCGCCTGCTCGAACCCGGCGGCCAGATGCTGATGAGCGATGTGACGCCCTATCGCATCATGGACAAGATGGGCGTGTGGCGTGCCGACTGGCAGGCAAAACGCGGCGGCGAACCCTATTGGCGCGAAGCCGCAACCCTCGACTGGTCGGCGGCGGCGCGCGAGGCGGGCTTTACCGATGTGTCCGAAGGCGGGCTGGATGGCGCGCCCTACCCCTGGGTGATTACCGGAACGCGGCCGGCGTGAATGTTCCTGTGAGTGATTTTTCCAAAGGCGCCGCCGCTTCACGCGCGGCGCGGTCGGGCACCATGTTGCGGCCCGAACAGCTTGATGATCTGGGCAATGCCCTGCTGCTGCTGGCGCGCGAGCTATGGGTGGTGAAGGACCGCCAGCGCGTGCTGGAGGCACTGCTCGAAGCCAATGGCATTGTGGCGCCGAACGCGGTGACCGATCACCAGCCCGATGCGGATCTGGCGGCCGACCTGGCGGCGGAACGCGGTCGCTATACCGGCGCGCTGCTCGAAGTGCTGTGCCCGCCCGAGGAGACCGGGGCATGATCACCGGCTTGCGCACCGCGCTGCTGGCGCTGATGCTGTCGGGCACGGCGCTGGCGCAGACTCCGGCGCCGGCATTGCCCGCCGATCCGGCGACTCTCGCGCTCATGGCAAGGATGAAGGCCATTCCCCAGGACCGAGCCGTTGAAAGCCCCGAGGCCTATACCCCAGCCGAAACGGTGACCGGCCGGGCGGCACCGCCGACACCGAGCGTGACACCGGCGCAGGCCGGCATCAGCGAGGCGGCGCTGGCAAACGCGCAGGCCTATGCCGATGGCCAGAACAGTTTTGCGCTGATCGTGGCGCGGAATGGCAAGATCGCCTGGGAACATTATGCCCCCGGCTTTAGCGCCGCCTCGAAATATTCGACCGCGTCGATGCACAAGGCGGTCGTGGCGCTGGCCTTTGGCCCGGCGATTGCGGCCGGCAAGATCGCGCTGTCCGACCGTGTCGATCGCTGGTTGCCGGAACTTGCCGGTGATCCCAAGGGTGCCTCGACGATCGAACAATTGCTGCGCATGACGGCGGGGTTGGGCGTGCCGCCCGGCGGCGCGCCCTATGCGCCGGGCGGACCGTCATCGCAATTGATGTTCGCCACCGATATTCGCACGGCGGCAGCGGGTTTTGCCGTGGTGACGCCGCCGGATACCGAATTCGCCTATGCCAATGTCTCGACGCAACTGGCCGGTCTGGCGCTGTCGGCGGCGGTCGGCGGGCGTTATGCTGACTGGCTGTCGGCGAAACTCTGGGCACCGATCGGCGCGGGGGATGCGGCGCTGTGGCTCGACCGGCCGGGCGGCAACCCGCATTATTTCTGCTGTTTGCAGGCGACGGCCCGCGACTGGCTGCGCGTTGGCGAATTGATCCGCAATCAGGGGCGCGTCGGCCGCCGCAAGGTTATCGCTTCCGACTGGGTCAAGGCGATCACCGCGGCCTCCCCGCTCAACCCGAATTTCGGCATGAACATCTGGCGCGGTTCGCCGCATGTTGCGGTGCGCCGTTATGGCAAGGCGCAAGGCTTGACGGTGGCGGCCAAGGACGCGTTTGCGCGCGACGATGTGGTGTTCATCGATGGTGCCGGGGCGCAGCGCGTCTATGTCGTGCCCTCGGCCGGGCTGACCATCGTGCGGATCGGCAAGCCGGCGCTGGGCTGGGATGATTCGGCGCTGGTGAATATGGTGCTGGCGGGGGTGAAGTAGGACTTTACTTATCCCTCCCCCTGGCGGGGACGGAGTTTGGTGGGCTCAAATCACCCCGCGCGCCATCAGATCGGCCACTTCCGCGGCGCTCAACCCCAGCACCTCACCATATACATCGCCATTGTCCTGGCCGACGGTGGCCGGCGCCGCGCGCCGCACACTGCCCGGCGTCTTCGACAATTTTGGGAAGACATTCTGCATCTTGACGCTGCCCCAGCGGTCATTGGGCATGTCGATGATCGCTTCGCGCGCCTGGAAATGCGGATCATCGAGCATGTCCTGCGGGCGATAGAGTTTCCCCGCCGGGACGCCATGTTCGATCATCAGCGCTTCCAATTGGTCGATGGTCAGCGTCCGGGTCCAGGCGCCGATCAGGTCATCGAGTTCGGCCTGGTGGCGACCACGCGCCACATGGCTTGTGTAGCGCGTATCCTGCGCCAGCTCGGGGCGGC
>JANYCM010000274.1 GCA_025360285.1 Sphingomonadales bacterium | reverse complement strand
CGTCAGGCCGCGATTACCAAGGAACTCATCGAGATCATTTCAGGGGCGGAGGCACTGTAGTGGATGCCGACGCTCGCCATATTCGACGGCATCAGGATTCTGATGTATCTGAACGATCACTCGCCGCCGCACTTCCACGTTCACAAGGCGGGGATGAAGGCAGCGATCGAAATCGAATCGGGCCGGGTGATGGAGAGCAATCTCGATCGGCGGACGTTGGCGAAGGTGCAGGCATGGCGAATGCTCAACCAATCTGCTTTAACAATGTCGTGGAACCGCTGCCAGCAGCGGACGACGACGACGAAATAATCTGCATTGGCGAGCCGATGGCCGACGTCATCAGCGTCAAGGTCGTGGCGCCGTTGACGCTGTTGGTCGAATTCGATGACGGCGTGAAGGGCGAAGTGCGCTTTCAGGACACGCATCTGCGCGGGGTTTTCGAAAAGCTGCGCGACCCTGCATTTTTCGAGCAGGTCGGAATCCTTTATGGTGCCGTCAGTTGGCCCAATGAAGAGGTCGATCTGGCGCCTGACAACATGCACATCCATCTCAAGCGCGACGGCGAGTGGGTGTTGCAATGATGTTCCGAACCGCATTCATTCTTGCAGTCGCCGCGCTCAGCATCGCCGCAGCGCCGACTTCCGGCCCAACCGCAAAGCAATTCACCGCGCTGCGCGTTGCCAAGGGTGAGAAATGCCCGCCGATCCGTAAGCTCGCCTGCGCGCCTTTGGGTGACCCGACCGAGTTCAAATGCCGCTGGCAGGAACAGTTCAAGGGCAAGCCCTGGACCAGCAGCACCGCACTGGTGGCGCAGGATGGCGCCAAATGGACCTGGCTCGACGGCGGCCCGCGCTGCTCGTCGCTGCCGCAGCATTGATCGCAAGGAAAGCAACATGACCCCCTCCACCAACAACATCGGCCGCGTGTCGCAGGTTATCGGCGCCGTCGTCGATGTGCATTTCGATACCGACCTGCCCGCCATCCTGTCGGCGCTGGAAACCCGCGTCGGCGGCAACCGCCTCGTCCTGGAAGTCGCCCAGCATCTGGGGGAAAACACCGTCCGCACGATTGCCATGGATGCGACCGACGGCCTGGTCCGCGGCCAGGAAGTCACCGATACCGGTTCGCAGATCCGCGTGCCCGTCGGCCCCGCCACGCTCGGCCGCATCCTCAACGTCATCGGTGAGCCGATCGACGAAATGGGTCCGGTCAACGCCGAAACCACCATGCCGATCCATGCCGAAGCGCCGCTGTTCGTCGACCAATCGACCGAAAGCGCCATTCTCGTCACCGGCATCAAGGTCATCGATCTGATCGCGCCCTACGCCAAGGGCGGCAAGATCGGCCTGTTCGGCGGCGCCGGCGTCGGCAAGACCGTGCTGATCCAGGAACTGATCAACAACATCGCCAAGGGCCATGGCGGCACCAGCGTGTTCGCCGGCGTCGGTGAACGCACCCGCGAAGGCAATGATCTGTATCACGAATTTCTCGAAGCCGGCGTCATCGCCAAGGATGCCGATGGCAACACCACCTCCGCAGGATCGAAGGTCGCGCTGGTCTTTGGCCAGATGAACGAGCCGCCGGGCGCGCGTGCCCGCGTCGCGCTGTCCGGCCTGACCAACGCCGAATATTTCCGCGATGTCGAAGGCCAGGATGTGCTGTTCTTCGTCGATAACATCTTCCGCTTCACGCAGGCGGGTTCGGAAGTGTCCGCCCTGCTCGGCCGCATCCCGTCGGCGGTGGGTTACCAGCCGACGCTCGCCACCGACATGGGCGCGCTGCAGGAACGCATCACCAGCACCAACAAGGGCTCGATCACCTCGGTGCAGGCGATCTATGTGCCCGCCGACGATCTGACCGATCCGGCGCCGGCGACATCGTTCGCTCACTTGGACGCGACGACGACGCTCAGCCGTTCGATCGCCGAACTCGGCATCTATCCGGCGGTCGATCCGCTCGATTCGACCAGCCGCGTTCTGGAACCCCGCACCGTCGGCGAGGAACATTATGCCGTCGCCCGTTCAGTCCAGGAAGTCTTGCAGAAGTACAAGTCGCTCCAGGACATCATCGCCATTCTGGGCATGGATGAGCTTTCCGAAGAGGACAAGCTGACCGTGTCGCGCGCCCGCAAGATCCAGCGCTTCCTGTCGCAGCCGTTCCACGTCGCCGAAATCTTCACCGGCACGCCCGGCGTGTTCGTCAAGGTCGAAGACACGATCAAGGGCTTCAAGGCCATTGTGGCCGGCGAATATGACCATCTGCCCGAAGCCGCCTTCTACCTTGTCGGCACGATCGAGGATGCCGTCGCCAAGGCACAGAAGCTGGCCGCCGAAGCGGCGTAAAACTCCTTCCCCCCTCCCTTTCAAGGGAGGGGTCGGGGGTGGGTTCTTGCGTGCCGCAAGACCCGCCTTGGACGCCAGAGACCCCACCAACCCCTCCCGCCCACAGGAGGGGAGCAGGATAATCACCATGGCCGATCCCCTTTTCCGTTTCGAACTCGTCTCCCCCGAACGCCTGCTGTCGTCGGGCAATGTCGCCATGGTCGTCGTCCCCGGCAGCGAGGGCGATTTCGGCGTCCTGCCCGGCCATGCGCCGTTGATGAGCACCATCCGCCCCGGCGCCATCGCCATATATGAGGCCGAATTCGGCAGCCTGACCCGCCGCATCTTCGTCGATGGCGGTTTCGCCGAAGTCAGCGATGCCGGCCTGACCATCCTCGCCGAAAACGCCATTCCGGTCGGCGACATCGACCCGGCAAAAGTCGCGACCGACCTGGCGGCGGCGCGGGTGGCCAAGGACGAAGCCGCCATCGCCCGGCTGGAAGCGATGCAAGCAGCAGTCGTGAACTGACAACGCCCCTCCCGCTTGCGGGAGGGGATGGGGGTGGGGGAGTCTCGCACCCAGTTTTCCTACAAAATCACCAAAAGCCCGGCGCCAATACCGCCGCACCCGGCCCCGAGCCCGCCAGACCACCCCCACACCCGGCCGCCACCCCGGCACGCCTCCGAAAACCACCCGAAAAACCCCGAAAAACCCGCGACCCTACAGGCTCAGTGCATCTCCTCGCCGCCGCTGACGTTGATCGCTTCCCCCGTCACATAGACGGCATCCACAGACGCCAGCCAGGCGCACGCCGCCGCGGTATCCGACGCCAGGCCGGGCCGCCCCAGCGGGTTGCGCGCCTTCATATTGGCGAGATAGGCGTCAACCGAATCAAAGCCCAACAGCTTGGAAAAATAGGCATTTTGCGCCTCGCCAAGGCCCGTCGTCACATGGTTGGGGCACACCGCATTGACGGTAATCCGGTGCGGCCCCAGTTCGACAGCGTTCGACCGCGTCAACCCGACCATGCCGTGCTTGGACGCCGTATAGGGCGCCATATGCGGAAACCCCGACTTCGCCGCCTGTGACGCAATGTTGATGATGCGCCCGGCGATGCCATCAAGTCCTTGACCTTGGCTGATAAATTGCCTGGCCGCCGCCCTGGAGGCAAGGAATGCCCCCTTCAGATTGACATCCAGCACCCGGTCCCAATCCGCCCCCGATGTTTCCAACAAGGGCTTCATCACGAAACCGATTCCGGCATTGTTTACAAGCACATCGATCCGCCCAAAGCGCGCCACCGCCGCCGCCACCAATGCCTCGCACTGGCCTTCATCGGCGACATCGCAGGGCTGGAACAGCACATCCGCCCCGCGCCCTTCCAAATCCGCAACAACTTCAAGCACATCCGCCGATGTCGCCAGCCCCTCACCAGCGCTGCCGACATCGGAAACCACGCACGCCGCCCCTTCATCGGCGAAGCGCTGCAGGATCGCCTGCCCCAACCCCTTGGGCCGGCCCGACCCGGTGACCACCACCACCCGCCCGGCAAAACGCCCCATCACGCCAGGCTCAACGCTTCGGTGGTAATAAACAGCGGCGGCGCCCCCAGCCAGTCCCGGAATTCCGCCGCCACCTGGGTCGAAGCCTCGGTGGCAATATCGGTCCAGAAGCCCTGCATATCTGCAATATCAATGACTTCTATATAATCGAACGGCGACTTTTCGGTGCTGCCGACCAAGCCGGTGGCGCGATAGATGTTGAAGTCATCGATCGACGGCAGCGCCCGCACGCCGGGCAAATCCCGCGCCTTGGCCCAGGCTTCATACGCCGCCGGATCGGCACCCGGCTTCAGATTGAACAGCACGATGATCCGCATGGGTCGTTCCTTTCAAGCAAATTCAACAGGATAGTGATAGGCATTGAGCACGGCGTCCAGCCGCGCCGCCAGCCCCAGCAGAGTCGCCTCGCCCCCCGGCCGCCCGACCAGTTGCACCGCCACCGGCAACCCCTCCGCCGACAGGCCGGACGGCAGCGACAGCGCCGGCAGTCCGGCAATATTGGCCAGCGCCGTAAAATCCGCCTGGTTATGCGGCGCCCGGCCATGCGCAAACGCCGCCTGCGGCGCCGTCGGCATCAGGATGACCTCGGCGCCGTCCAGAATGCGGTGCAATGTGTCACGAACCGCCGCCATCGCTGCCTTGCCTGACACCAGACTGTCCGGGGCCGCCGCCGCGCCCAGATCAAGCAACATATTGAAATATTTGCTTATACCGCTCGTTTTCCGGTCATCGGCGAAGGTAATAGCGGCTGCCCGCGCTGATTCGATGAAGCCTGCCATCCGCGCCGCCGGCAGATCAAGCGTCGGCGTTTCAACCTGTGTCACATCGATCCCCAGACCGCGCAACGCCGCCACCGCCGCTGCCATCCCGGCAACCACCGCCGGCTCGCACCCGGCAAAATCATCAACCATTCGCAGGGTCGCCACCCGTGTCACCGGCTCTGCCTCGCCCGACGGTGCCAGAACCGCCATTACGGCCGCCAGATCGGCCACCGATCGCGCCAAAGGCCCAATGGCATCAAGGTGTTGCGCCAGCGGTACCAGCCCCGCATCCGGGATCACGCCGGGCCCCGGCTTCAGCCCATAAACCCCATTATACGCCGCCGGAATGCGCACCGAGCCCAGTGTATCGGTGCCCAAAGCCGCGGCGCACAGGCCGGCAGCCACCGCCGCCCCCGACCCACCACTGGATCCACCGGCAGTGTGCCCGATCCGATGCGGATTCATCGTCCGGCCATAAGCGATATTGTCAGTCGTCGCCCCCAGCGCCGCCTCATGCATGTTGACATGCCCCAGGATGACCGCGCCGGCACTGCGCAGCAGAGTCACCACGGCGGCATCGGCAATGGCAATACTGCCCCGCCGCGCCTCGACTCCCGCCGTCGTGGCCAGCCCCGCCACGTCAATATTGGCTTTGATTCCAAAGGGAACACCCTCCAGAGGGCGTGCCGTGCCGCTGGCTATACGCACCGCCGATTCAGCCGCCGCCGCTCGAGCGCCCGCCACATCGAGCGCCGTAAACGTCGCAATCCGGCAATCGAGGCAGGCGATACGATCGAGATAGGCTTCGGTAATCGCCACAGCATCGCCCTGGCGAATCGCCGCAATCGACAGGCGATGCAGGTTCACAACCCCCGCTCATCGATCAGTCGGATCGGCTTTTGCCGCACATCGATCTGCGTCGCCGTCGCCGTCCCCCCCGGCCCGATGAGGGCGACCACCACTTCGACCCCCAGGCCCTGCCGCAGCAAAGCCGCCAGCCCGGCGGGGTCGCTGTTCGGCGCGCGATGTTCCAGAGTCACCGTCATCGTGTCATTGCCCCTGGCATCGCGAGTCATGCGGCAGACATATTCACCGGTCAGGTCAGGCCGATTTTCGATGAGCGCGCCGATGGCATGGGGGAAGACGTTGATTCCCTTCAGTTTCACCATATTGTCGGAACGGCCAAGAAAGCCCTCGATCCGCCGGAACACCATGCCCGTCGCGTTCGAATCGGTGCGGAAGGCCGACACATCATGGGTGTTGAATCGGATGCACGGCGCGACGTCATCCTTGTACAGGCACGTCACCACCATATCGCCCTTGCCGCCCGCCGCCACAGGCACCCCGGTATCGACGTCGCAGATTTCCAGGAATTGCGCATCTTCCCAGACATATAGCCCATCGCGTTCCGGACCTTCACCTGCGATGCAGCCGGTATCGCCGACACCATACCAGTCATAGGCCTTGGCGCCGCCCCACGCCTGTTCAACCGATGCCCGATCTTCGGTGCCAAGGTGCCCGATGATCATGCGCAGCTTGATATGCTCACCCGGCGTCAGCCCTTCCGCCACAGCGACTTCGGCGAGTTTGCGGATATAGTCGATGAACCCCACCGCCACCGTCGCACCGAAATCCGCCATCAGCTGCACCTGTGTTGCTGATCGGGTTTCAATGCCGGTGCCCGCCGACAGGAAAATGGCATTGGTGAAATGCGTGTACGCTTCCCGGATATAGTGGCCGCCGTTGATCATGCCATGGCCATAGACCGAATGGACGACATCGCCGGCGCTCAGCCCCTGCCAGCGCGCCATGCGGGCCACCAGCAGATTACCAACCTCCCGCCCCTTGGGGCCAAACAAGAGGGTCTGCGGCTTGCCCGTGGTACCTGACGTCGTGTGCAGCACCATCGGTGCCCGCGTCGTCGCATCACCCATGCCATGAAAGTCGCCAAACGGCGGGCAGGCCGCGATCGACGCCATCAGGTCGGATTTGTCATAGGTCGGCAGCAGCGGCAGATCATCAAGGCTGCGGATGTCACCGGCTTGGATCCCGCGTGCGCCCCAATGGCGAGCGTAGAAAGGAATCGCCCAACCGCGCGCCATCAGCCGACGGAACTGCGCCTCCTGAATATGCCGCAATTCATCTGCCGACATGGCGGTATAGCGCGCCACAAAGCCGTCACCGATCGGATAGGCGCTGAGCAGCGCCGGCACGTCGGCAGCGGCGAAATAGTCGGGATAGGTCATTCCGGGGTTCCGCAAAGCTGGGTCAAGGGATCGGCCGCGTCCGGCCGCACAGCGGCGAGCGACAAAGCGAATTCGTGCTTGGCGGCCAATGCGGCCGGTGTCAGCGGGCTGGCCGGGCTGCCCAGCGTCGCCGGCACGGCAATCGCGTGGCGGCGGCCATCGGCCGTCGTCAGGGTAAAATGCTGGGGCGTCAGAGCGTTAAGATCAGGATTGTCATCGACAATGATCGTCAGGCGAGCGCCGATTGCCTGGAGAGCCGGATCGGCAAAATTCGCCGGCGTGAAGCGGCGCGGATCGATCCGGCCATCACTGATCATCAATGCCACCAGAAACGGCAGGCACAGCCGGGCATAGGCCGTCGTCATATCGGGCTGCCAGGGCCGGCCGACGAGCCGGGCAATCAGCGGTGGCACGCGCGCTTCTATGGCCACGATATCGGACAGGCCGGCCAACGCGCCCAGGGTGGCATGGCTGGCGCGACCTGACGGCCAGGGTTTGACGCTGATTTCGGCAATTCGCCAGACGCTGCCCAGCGTTGCCATGACCGGTGCCGGATCACCGCGGTCAAACAGTGGAAAATAGCCGAAAGGCCCCGTCAAAGCATCGTGCGGACCTGGCAGACCTGCCTTGACGAGATCGACGGCCGTCACCGCCGCACGCGCCGCCGCCGCAACTTGCAGCGGCAACGCCAGCGACCCTTCGACATGCGCCTGCATCGTGCCAGCGCATTGCGCATGGGCAAGGCCGAGTACATCGGCAAAGCGTTCCCGCGGCAGGCCGGCGATGCGCGCACAGGCGAGCGCCGCACCAACCAAGCCGGCGGTGGCGGGCCGAAAGAAACTGAGCGGACTGGAGGCCGCCACACCCAGCGCACAGGCGATATCGACCCCGACAACCAGCGCCGCCAGCGCATCCTCGCGATTGGTCCCATGGGTGTGACAGACTGACAAAACGGCTGCCGTCACCACGCTCATGGCATGGACGACGGCGGGTTCGTGAACGGCATCCCATTCAAGGCAATGGATTTGATAACCGTTGACGAACGCCGCCCCAGCCGCCGGCAAACGCACGCTACGCCCCAACACAGGAACGGTGTGACCACTACCCCAGCCCCGCGCTGCCATGAGCACGCCATCGGCCCCCGGTGCGGTCGATCCCGCCGCACCGACCGCCAGCGTATCCGCAAGCAGCATCAACGCCGCGGCGCGGACAGGTTCGGGCAGGCACACCGGGCCCGCCGCAAAGGCAAGGAGATCAGTCGTCGCTGTCACGCCGTCCACCTCACGATCAGATCAAGCAAAGGGGCGGCGGGCGCGGTGTCGGCACTGTCCAGCACCAACGCGACCGCGGCGGCAACTTCCGATTCCGGAAGCCCGCCCCAGGCAACCAGAGCGGCCAGCTTGGCGATGATCTCGCCCTGACCAACCGGGCATTCAGGATCGCCGAGCGCATCGGCTGCCGTTACTGCGACGCCGCCCACTGTGATCCGTGCTCCGAAATGTGCGGGATAGGCGGCATCAAGATCGGCCGCCACCGCCACCGTCACCCGCGCCCGACCGGCGGCAAAGTCCGCCAATGCCCCAGGTTCAAAATCTGCCAATTGCGGCACACCCCTTGCTGCGACCACGGCCACCACATGCTGCAACGAAAACTTCGCTTCAGCGCTGGTTGTCGGTTCAGGTTTGTCGCAAAAGCGCAGTGCATCACCATAGGTTTCGACGCGAATCGGGCCTCCGTCCGCCAGTGCGTCACCCAGAGCCAGCGCCGCATCGATCGCCGGATGGGCGTGGCGACACGCCGGATAGGGCTTGAAACTGACCTCATGCAGGCGCCACCCCGGCGTTTCGGCAAAATCATGCGGCTTGCCCACCATCGCCGCGAATATGCCCTGCTCGCCTTCGAGGATGAAGGTCGGCCCGGTAAGGCCATGACGCACCAACGGCGCCAGCCACAGGGCGGTCCTCGCAACATGAGCGACATGGACTGCCTTGGTCATCACCGGTTCGTGCCGCATCCGCCACAGGCCGCCGACCGTTGATCCGGCATTGCCCATAATGTGGACGGTTTGCGCCCGGTCGAGGCCGAACAGTGACGCGGCAGCTGCCGCTGCGCCGAATACCCCGGCCGTCGCTGTCGGGTGCCACTGGGCATAGTGATGATCATCGAACATACGGCCAATGCTAATCATCGCCTCATAGCCACGCACGCCGGCGTCGAGAAGTTCGGCCATGGTCGCGTGCCCGCCCGCGCCGTCACGGGCCGCCCCCAGCGCCGCCGGCCAGATCACCGGGCCGGGGTGTAATCGGCCGATGCGATCGACATCATCCATTTCCAGCACATTGCCCATCAGCGCCGCGCGCATTACATGGTCGGGCTCGGCGGCGCGAGCGACCGCCGCCACCGCTTCACGCCGTGCGCCGGCCACACAGCCCAGCCAATCCAGCAGGTGCAACCGCGACCGTGCCCGGCTGGCGGCATCGACCTGCCGGGCCAACCGCAACGCCAGGGCTTGCGTCAGGGACTGGTCAACCGCCGTCACCGTTTCGAAACGCTCCTTTCGACGGGCGGAGTGCCCGTCAATTTGTCCGGACATATTGCGGACTGGACGCACATCTAGCAAGGTGCGAAGCGATACAAGAGGCGTGATGGTGACCGCAAAAGCCCGAACAAATGAACCGCGCTATGCCCAGGTCGCGGCTGACCTGCGGGCGGCCATTGCGGCCGGCGATTTTGGCGAAGGTGCCCAATTGCCCACCGAAAGCACACTGTGCGACCGTTATGGTGTCAGCCGTTTCACCGTGCGCGAAGCCCTGCGGCGCCTGCAATCCGAAGGGTTGATCCGCCGGCGCCGCGGGTCGGGCACCGTTGTCGATACAATCGGCCAGGTCTTGCGCCAGCCTTTGTCCGATGTGGCCGAGTTACTGCAATATGCCGCCGGATCGGTGTTCAATTTCGATGTGCTGGGACCGATGGTGATGGGCGAGGCTCAGGCGGCGTTGCTCGGCGCTGCCCCCGGCAGCCGCTGGGCGCATTTGTCCGGTATCCGCACCTTGTCCCCCGGTGGACCGCCGGTGGCAGTGACCGATGTTTATATCAACGCTGATCTGGCGGGCCATATTCCGGCGCTGCAACCTGGCAGCCAGACCCTGTTCGAACAATTGAGCGCGTCGGCAGGGTTTCAGATCGGTCGGATCGACCAGGATATCAGGGCGATCGCTGCCGGAAGCCGCGAAGCCGCCGCACTGGCGATTTCACGCCGCGCCCCGGTGTTGCAGATCGTGCGGGTGTATCGCGATGCCAGCGGGCGAATTGTCGAAATTTCCGTCTCGGCCCATGCCGGTGACCGCTTTGCCTATTCGATGCATATCGATCACGGGTGATGCGCGAATTTCGCTTGAACTGTGGCCCGCGCATGGCATTGGCCATACAGATGCACCCGTAGCTCAGCAGGACAGAGCAACGGTTTCCTAAACCGGAGGTCGCAGGTTCGATTCCCGCCGGGTGCACCACCGTCTTTCCCCGCGTTTCGCGGTTCCGCCGCGCCGCAAAAGCCCCTATGACGGCGGCGGGGCGTGATGCGGAGCGAGACACTATGCGATCCATTCTGATTTTCACGGCCCTGTTGGCAGCAAGCCCGGTCTTCGGCCAGGCCAGCGCCGTTCCGACGGCGCCGACAATGCTGAAGCCGGCACCCACCCCCGATGCCGATACCAGCCAGCCGCGACAGCGCCTGGTCACGGTGTTTGGCACCGAAGCCTGCCCGAAGCCGACGTCAAAGGATGAAATCGTCGTCTGCGCCCGCCTGCCCGATTCCGAAATCTATCGCATCCCGACGCGATTGCGCGCCGCCAACAATATCAAGACCAGCCCGTTCCAGGCCAATCGCAGCCTGTTGCTGGGTGATGGCAGCGGCGGTGCCGGCGGTTCGATCGGCAGTTGTTCGGTCAATGGCATTGGCGGCGCCAGCGGCTGCAACAAGCGCCAGATCGACGCCTGGGCGCAGGATCGCGCCGAACGCGCCGGCACCAATGAGGCAACGCCGAAGTAGTTGCAACGGCGGGCCGCGCTCCAGCGCGGCCCGGTTGCTGCCTCAGCGGCCGGGGCGTACCACCGCCGGCTTGCCGGGATTGGCGGGATCAAAGCTGACCCGCACCGTTTCGCCATTGCCGCCGGGGAAGTTGGTGAAGATGGCGGTGACCAGATTGGGCACCAGCTTGGTCAGATTGTTCGACGTGCTGACCGTTTCAGCGCGGCCTTCGAAGACGCTGGCCTTGTCGGCGGTGCGTTCGATCTTCAGCGCCAGGGCGGCATTATATTGGGTGATCGAATAAACTTCCTGATTGCTCCAGGGGCCATAGGCACCCCAGGGGCCAAAGCCCCAGCCGCCATAACCGCCCCAGCCGAAGCCCCCGCCAAAGCGGCCATAACCCGGACCCCAATAGGGGCCCCAGCCCCAATTGGGACCGGGCCGGGTCTCGAGTTTTTCACGCGGCGGACCAACGGTATAGTCAAGTTTGACGGTCAGGTTCGATTGCGCCGGCGTTGCGGCCTCGACATAGCCATTGGCGAGCAGCCGCTGGCGGACGAGATTGGCATAGGTAGCGAATTCCAGGCCATTGGCGATGTCCGGGTTGCGCGCTTCGATAACGAAGCTTTGCCCGGCCGGCGGCGGCAATTGCGAAAAGCGCGCCACCCGCGCCTCGAAACCCGGCGCACAGCCCGCGAGCAGCGCCAGCGTTGCCATCGGCAGCAGAAGTTTGAAGGGCTTCATCGGACATGACCTTTGCGAAACACGGCAGTATGTTGCCTTGATGTGCCGCGTTAATTTGCGCCAAGGCAAGTTAATCCTGCCTGAATTTTGCGCAAAATTCGGCCCGGCCCAATGCCCCTGCCCGGCAGGAAGCGTGTCGGTGGCGGTGGAAACAGGCCCAGGACGCTGGCGGCAGCAATCGATTTTATCACTCGCAGATTCGTTCCGGGACCGAGTTATTTTCCTTATTTTCCTGTTTCGGACAGTTTTTGCGGGTTTTGCACGGGCTTTGGACAGGTTTCGAGCCCGCATCGATCGATTTTATCGATGAGAAAGAACAGCATCGTCGTTTGATTCCGTGGGCCTGAGGCGCGCACCGCGGCTGCCGGGGCTGGTGCCACGTTTCGGCTCGATTCAATCGGACCCAAGCACAATGTAGGCGTTGTTATATTTCGCGTACCCAAGCGCGTGATGGGGGTGTAGCATGACGCACCCTCAACGAATCATGAGCCTCTGGGACATGCTATCTGCAATTGGCGAAGGCATTTCTGCGATATCAAATGTCGTTCACATGCTTGGCCAAGTAGGCGATGCCGTAAAGAAGATTGAACCTAACGATAGCATTCATTTGACCGAGGAGTATCTCACTGTTGCGATACGAGACTTGAATTGCCTTAAGTCAATTGCTGATGATCTGAATTTAGACGCCGCTTCTCACAGTGTAGATTATTGTTTGACCGTGTTGTCGCGTGGTTATGTGCACGGCGATGGATCATACACGCTACCATTTAATAATGCCGAACGACTGGTCACTGTGCTAGGCGGCGTGGACAAATTTGAGCCAGTATCTGGCGCCGGCGATATGTACCATGCTGAGGAAGCTTTCGGCGAGTTGATCATATCGGGTGGCGATGGCGCGGTTGATTTTCAGGCGGCCGAAGAATCGTTCGATGTGGTTTCGCTCCCTGTAGAGCGCCCGGTCATGCTCGATCTTGATGCGGCGGTTTGAGCGGCCCGGGATGACGGCCTGGATGTTGCGGCGCGCAAGGTCGGTTCGGATGGCATCGGCATCGTACCCCTTGTCCGCCAGAAGCGCCCCGGGAGCACGTTCAGGCAGGGCGATCAGCGTGTCATAGGCCTTGCAATCGGCTGCTTCGCCAACCGTCAGGTGGAAGGCGAGCGGTCTTCCTCGGGCATCAGCCAGACAGTGAAGTTTACTGGTGAACCCGCCCCGCGAGCGGCCAAGAGCGCGTCGATGAGCCCCCCTTTTCCGCCCGCTGCCGAGACGTGGGCGCGAACGGTGGTGCTGTCGATGCTATAGTGGCCGCTGTCTGCCATGATCTCGGCCAGAGTGACCGATACGGCCTCCCAGACCCCAGCCTCGCTCCAGCGCCGAAACCGCCGGTAAATCGTATTCCAGTTGCCATATTTGGGCGGTACATCGCGCCATGGCGTGCCGCAGCGAAGCCGCCAGAGTATCCCATTGATAATGGAACGATTGTCCTCAGGCGGCCGACCTGCCCCTCGATTTACAGCGTCAATCGGCAGCAAGCCCCTCAAAACGCGCCATTCCGCTTCGTTCAGATCGCCCCGGCTCAAGCTCGCCTCCAAAAAGAAGCCTTGAATCAACCACCGAGTCTCGCGTCAAACAATTTGTCCACGCCGCCTAG
>JANYCM010000262.1 GCA_025360285.1 Sphingomonadales bacterium | reverse complement strand
CTCCCCGCGCAACCCCGCGACGAAGCGCGCGGTATGGGCGACAAAGCCGGGTTCACAGGTCTTGCCGCGCATCGGCACTGGCGCCAGGAAAGGCGCATCGGTTTCAACGAGCAGCCGGTCGCCGGGGATGATGGCAGCGCTGGCCTGCAAATCCCGGGCATTCTTGAAGGTGACAATACCTGAGAGCGAGATATAGAAACCCAGCGCAAGTGCCTGATCGGCAAAGGCCTGGCTGGCAGTGAAACAATGAATGACGCCGGACAAGGCGCCCTCTCCCGGCTCCCGCAGCAGCGCCAGCGTATCGGCCTCGGCATCGCGGGTGTGGACGATCAATGGCAGGCCGGTGGTGCGGGCGGCGAGGATATGGGCGCGGAAACTGGCGCGCTGCCTCTCCCGATCACTCTTGTCGTAGAAATAGTCGAGGCCGGTCTCACCGATCCCGATGACCCGGCCATGGCTGGTGGCGTCGATCAGGGTGGCGGCATCGGTTTCGGGGTGCAGATCGGCCTCATGCGGATGAATGCCAACCGTCGCCCAGATATCGGGCTCAGCATCGGCCTGGGCGATGACCGCCTCCCATTCCCCGCGCTTGGTGGAAATGCCGAGGAAGCCGCCAACGCCGGCGGCGCGGGCACGCGCCAGAACACCGGGCACATCCTCGCGCAGGCCGGGGTAGTTGAGGTGGCAATGGCTGTCGATGAGCATGGAGTCTGCCGTTAGAGTTGTGCGCGAACCAAACTCCCTCCGCCTTGCGGGGAGGGACTTCTTGTTCCTAAAGCCTCTTGCCCATCCGCACCAGCGGCACCGGCGCCCCGCCATTGCTGTCCATAATATGTTCAATCGCCGTGAACCCCGCCGCCCGATACAGCGGCTGCCCTGCCAAAGTCGCCATCAATTCCACCCGCCCGAAACCCGCGGCGCGCGCCGCGTTCTCGCACGCCGCCAGCACCGCCCGGCCGACGCCGCGCCGCACAAAGCCCGGATCGGTGTACATCGCCCGCACCCGCGCCGGCTCCGTCACCGGATCGAGCATCCGCGCATCGCGCCCGGCGCTATGGTCGCCGCCATACAGCGTCGCCCGCCGGCTCCAGCCACCACTGCCGGCCAATTGCCCGTCGAGTTCGGCGAGGAAATAGCAGCCATCGGCGATCAACTGGCTATCCAGCCCCATGACCGCCTTGCTGGCTTCGACTTCCGCCGGCGACAGGAACGGCGTCTGCAATTCGGCGATGGCGCGCGCCATCATCGCGCGTAGCGCCGGCAGGTCGGCTGCGCTGGCCAGGCGGATGACCGGCGCCGCGATCACGCCGGTTCGGTCCAGCGCGGAAACACGCCCTGCGGCGCCGGCAGTTGCGTGCCGGCAGCAACACCCGTGTTGAAGTCCTTGAAATCCCGTGCATCGGCGGCCACGCCCAATTGATCGAGCAGCGCCGCCGATGCCGCCGGGATGAACGGCTGCACCAGCAGCACGATGCGCCGCGTCGCATCAAGCGTCACGCCCAGCACATGCGCCATGGCCTCGGGGTCGGTCTTGGCCAGCCCCCAGGGTGCGGCCTCGGCGAAAAAGCCATTGGCGGCCTGCACCATGGCCATCACCGCCTCCAGCGCCCGGTGCAATTGCCAGCCACCGCCCATCGCCGCAAAATAGGCGTCGGTCTGCGCGCGAATACTGGCGGCGAGATCGGCCACGCCAGGGTGCGGCCCCAGCGCCGGCATGACACCGCCCAGGTTCTTCGCCACCATCGACAGCGCCCGCTGCGCCAGATTGCCGATGCCATTGGCCAGATCGGCATTGGTGCGCTCGACAATTGCTTCGTCGCTGTAACTGCCGTCATCGCCAAAGGCGACATCGCGCAGCAGGAACCAGCGCAGCCGATCGACTCCGAAACGCGTCGCCATTTCCGACGGATCAACGACATTGCCGAGCGATTTCGACATTTTCTCGCCGCGGTTGAGCAGGAAGCCATGGCCGAAAATCTGTTTCGGCAGCGCGATCCCCGCCGACATCAGGAAGGCCGGCCAGTAAATGGCATGGAAACGCACGACGTCCTTGCCGATGACATGCAGGTCCGCCGGCCACCATTCGCCGTCCAGTCCGCCGGCCCCGGTCAAATAATTGGCCAGCGCATCGACCCAGACATACATGACATGGCCCGGCGACCCCGGCACCGGCACGCCCCAATCGAAACTGGTGCGCGACATCGACAGGTCCGTAAGCCCGCCGGCAACA
>JANYCM010000236.1 GCA_025360285.1 Sphingomonadales bacterium | reverse complement strand
ATTGACCATGCCGCCGCCACCGCCACCCTGCTGGCCTTTGTCACCGGCCATGGCGCGACACGGGCGGTGCTGGCGCCCACGCTGGCGCCGCGCGCCGGGCGGCACCTGGCCCAGGCGGCGGTGGCGCTGGACGCGGACCGCCGGCTGGGGCTGGCGCGGTTGATCGTTGAAGGCCGGCTGCGCAGCCAGCGCAATTTGTTGCGCAAATTGCTGCGTGAACGCGATCCGCCGCCGGCGGCAGCGGTGCGGGCGATTGCGGACTTGAACCGGTTGATCGGCCATGGCGGCGACGGCCGGGTGGCGGCGGCGGCGCGTGTCGATGTGGCGATGGGGTATGAAGGCGCGGCGGCGGCAGCCTATTGGCCGGCGATTGCGGCGCTGTGCCACCCGGATTTCGCCTTTGATACACGGACGCGGCGGCCGGCGCCGGACCCGGCGAATATCGCGCTGAACTTTCTGGGCTGGTTGTTGCACCGGGATGTGGCGGCGGCGGTGATGCAGGCCGGGCTGCACCCCGGCTTTGGCGCACTGCACAGCGTTTCGGACCGGCATGATGCCTGTGTGTATGACCTAATGGAGGAATTTCGCGGTCACTTCATCGAAGGCCTGCTGGTCTATGTCAGCAACCGACGGATGCTGCGTGCCGACATGTTCACCGCCGATGGTGATGGCTGGCGGATGGGGCGCGGCGGCGGGCCGGCGCTGGTGCGCGCCTATGAAACCCGGGCCGCCGCGCTGGTGGCCAGCCGGACGGCGGGGCGGCGCGTCACCTATCGCCAGCGGATGATCGAACAGGCGCAGGCGCTGGCACGGCATTGCGAGGGCGGCCCCGCCTATGTGCCGCACGAAACGCCGTTCTGAAACATGGCTGATCCGGTGTTTGCGCTGTGTTACGATATCGTCCGCCCGGCAACACGGCGGCGGGTGGCGGCGTTGCTGGAGGCGCAGATGGTCCGCGTGCAGGACAGTGTGTTCGAGGCACGGCTGGCCCCGGCGACGGCGCACCGCCTGTTTGCCGACGCGGTGGCGCTGGGGGATGAAGGCGATCTGTTCCGGCTTTATGGCCTCAACACCGGCAGCGAGGCACTTTGCCGGGTGGCCGGCGGGGCGCCGCTGCCCGAAGCCAGCGGGTTCTGGCTGCTGTGACGGCGGCGGCGCTGGATTTCCGCCTGACACACGGGCTGGACGATGGCGGGCTGGCGGCGTTGGCCGCGGCGTGGCGGCACGATGATATTGCCGTGGCCTTGGCGGGCATGGCGGGTTTTGCCGGCAGCCCCAGCCTGCTCAACAAGGTGCGCGGCGCGCTGGGGACGGTGCTGCTGGCTGCGGCGTCGCCGGGGGTATTGCAGCGCCGCGGTTGTGACTGGCCGCAGACCTGTGCCGCGGAAGTGTTTTTCGGCCGGCGCCGGCTGTACCGGATCGCCGGGCATGACAGCGAGTTGACCAAGCCCTTTGTCCTGTCGGCCGCGCCGGACGGGCAGGACCTGGTGATCGGCATGCGCATTTTCGGGATTGCCACCGATTGGACTGCGGCGGTTTCAGAGGCGCTGGTGACGGCGCTGCGCCGCCATGTGAATTGGGCGCTGTTGGCCCGTGACGGGGCGTGGCGGGTGCCGCCGATTGTCACTGTGGTAGCGGTAACGCGGCAGGTGGCGTGCCGCCCGGTGCCCATCGACAGCTTGCCCGACCGGGTCGACGTGGTGTTCCGGACAGCGACCGACAGTGAACGCGGTGGATCTGGTCTTCCGGCGCTGATGGCGCGGCGACTGGCGCTGGTGGCGCCATGGCAGCGCGTGGCGGCCGGCACGGTTCATGACGATAGCGAGCGGGCCTTGGCGATCGCCGCCTGGCGCGAGGGCGATCCGTCGTCCGTTGCGGTCCCGGCCCGCGGCGGCCACCGAATGCACGGGCAGCTTGCCATACCGCCCGCCATGTCGATCGATCGACCGACGCTTGGCGTGCTGACGGTGCTGCACCTGGTGACGCTATGCAACATTGGCCGGGGGGCTTCGCTCGGTCTGGGGCGCTTTGCTTGTCTGGATGCCAAATCCTGAACGGGTCAGTTGGCTGACAGTACGCCGTGCAGCTTTTGTTGAAGAGCGCGAGGTTATTCGGAATCTTGGCCAACCGCGAGCCGGGGCAATTTTGACTGTTGTGTGGTATATACCGGAAGACGCCTGAGGATGGGGCGCGGGGCGTGGCGGCACGCGGTCAATGCCCGTCGCTCCCTCCAACCGATAGTCATTAACCGTCATGACCGCTGACCGAGGCCTGCTTCCCAAGAATGCCTTCGACCTGCAAGGACCTGACAACCCTGCTCAATCCTACTGGACTTAGCTCGCGGCCAGAGCGTTGGTCAGGTCGTGAGTCGCACAGGCGCTGGGGCCTGAAGCGGCAGCCTCCCGACGCTGATTGCCGGGGCTTTGGGTCGTGGGACCGCCTGCACATTTGGTGCTGGGCTCCCACGGAAACCGAACCATGACCAGCATCGACATCACGATAGCTGCCACCCCTGCCAACCCGAGCCCCGCCAGCGGGTCCCCGCGGCGCAAGGCCAAGACGCGGTCTGCCAACAGCCCCGCGGCCAACGGGGCACCAAGCAAGCCGACTGCAAAAGAGACTCTCCCAATCAGCACGTCGGCAATCGTAATCAAGTTGCTGTCGCGGGCTAAAGGCGCGATGGTCGCAGAGCTGATGGCTGACACTGCCTGGCAGCCTCACAGCGTCCGCGCCTACTTCAGTGGCCTGCGCAAGAAGGGCCATGTGCTTGTCCGTGAACCGCGCAAGGGCGGTGAGCATGCCTATCGGATCAGGGCACCTGCAGCGGATGTGGTATCGGCCGTGCAGATCGGCGAAGGTCCCCCCGAATCCGACCGCGCTGCCCCTGCCGCCGCAAATACTGGCGCTTGATCATGGTGAGCCTGACTGAAGAACTCGCGGGGTTGGCGACGATGTCGCCGGCGCAGCTGCGCGCCGAATGGCGGCGGGTATATCGTAACCCGCCGCCGCGGTTGACTCCGGACCTGCTGCTCCCCGGTGTCGCTTCGCGGCTGCAGGAACGGGCGCAGGGCGACCTGCCCACCGCAACCGCCTGCGAGCTGGACCGGATGGCCAAACGCCTGCTGCGCGGCGACTCGCTGGAATGGGGCCGTGAGAACCGTCTCAAGCAGGGAACACGTCTGCTCCGGCACTGGAACGCTTTGAACCGCGCCGGGTTTGCCGGAGGCTCCAACTGCTGAGAAGGGGGAGCTACTATGAGCAAGGCAACGAACAATTATGCGCCCGAGGTGCGCGAGCGCGCGGTGCGGATGGTGCTCGAGCACGAACGGGATCACGGTTCGCGCTGGGCGGCGGTGGTGTCGATTTCGGCCAAGATCGGCTGTGCGGCGCAGACGCTGCATGAGTGGGTGAAGAAGGTCGAGGTTGAC
>JANYCM010000230.1 GCA_025360285.1 Sphingomonadales bacterium | reverse complement strand
CAAGCGCGCGCCGCGGCGTCGCCGCCATGCCGCCAAAAGCCACCCGCGCCGCCGTAATATGGCCATCCCGAAGCGTCAGATGAAACGCCCCGCAGACCGCGCTGATGTCGCTGTCGAAGCGCCGCGACAATTTGGAGACATGGACGATCGCATCCGGTGCTGGTCGCGGCACAAACAGGCTTTCGACAAATTCACCTGGCTGGCGATCCTGCTCGCCATAGGCGCGAAAATAATCCTCCAGCGGCATGGTACGACGCCCGGCGCGGCTGCACAACGTGAGTTGCGTCCCTAGCGCCATCAGCGCCGGCGGCCCGTCGCCGATCGGCGAGCCATTGGCGATATTGCCGCCAACGGTCGCGGTATTGCGGACCTGAAGCCCGGCAAAGCGCCGCACCAGTTCGCCCAGATCAGGATGCAACCGCGCCAACGCTGGATGCGCATCGGCCCAGTGCACAGCAGCGCCGATGGTCAGCCCGTCGGCGGTTTCTTCGATTTGGCAAAGCTCGGCAATATCGCCGACAAAGACCTGGGTTTCCATCGTCTTCAGGCCTTTGGTGACCCAGATGCCGACATCGGTGGCGCCGGCGACGATGCGTGCCGCCGGATATTCGGCGAGCAGGTCGGCAAGGACTGCTGCCGATTTCGGAATGAACCATTGCCGATCGCCAAAATGCCCCGAGACCGTGTCGGGCGTCGCGATTTGTCGCAGCCCGGCGACCAGATCAGCGTCATCGCGCGCCGCACTGTCAACACCCGCCGCTGCCAGCAACGGGCCATAGCCGGTGCAGCGACACAGATTGCCGGCGATCACATCGGCCACCGGCAAATCATGGCCACTGGCCCCAATCGCGCGGCCATAAAGCGACATGACAAAGCCCGGCGTGCAGAAACCACATTGCGAACTGCCATTGGCGGCCATGCACGCTTGCAGCGGATTGAGCCCGCCGCCACCGGCAAGGCTTTCGATCGTCAGCAATGCCTTGCCATCAAGCATCGGCAAAAACAGGATGCAGGCATTGACCGCCCGCCAGGCGATGCTGTCACCCGCCAGGTCGCCGACCAGAACGGTGCAGGCACCGCAATCGCCTTCCGAACATCCTTCCTTGGTGCCCGTGCGCGCCATCCGGTAGCGCAGATGGTCGAGCAATGTCGCCGTCGGATCGACCTCGGTCAGCGTGACCAATTTGCCTTCGAGCAGGAATCGGACGGCCATCTCAACTGCCCCGATACGTCGAATAGCCAAAAGGCGCGACGAGCAAAGGCACATGATAATGGCCATCATCATCGGCGATGCCGAAGTCGATCACGATGACATCCAGGAACGGCGGTGCCGGCAGTTCCACGCCCCGCACCCGAAAATAGCCCGCCACGGCAAAGGTAATCCGATACGCCCCCGGCCCCAGCGCCGGCAGACCCGAACAACGCCCATCCGCATTGGTCACTCCGGCGAACAGCTGCGTGCCATCAGCCGCTGACAGCGTCAGCGGCACCCCGGCCGCCGGGCAGCCATGGGCGGTATCGAGAACATGGGTGGAAAGCGAACTCATCGCGGGGTCCCCTGGGCGATCCAGCGACCGAGCTGTTCGCGTTCGGCCTTGGTCATGCCCGTCGGGTTGCCCAGCGGCATGATCTCGGCATCGACAGCTACCTTCTGGATTCGCGGCGCCAGCGCCCTGTCATGTTCATAGCTGTCGAGCACGACCCCCAACGGCGGCACGGCAAAGGCTGGGTTGGTGGGATGCGCGGCGTGGCAGGACGCACAATGCGCCGCGATCAGCGGCTGGATGACGGCGAATGTCGGCCTGTCATGTGCCGCCCCACCCGTTGTTGTTGCCACATGACCGGCCTTTTCGAACGAGACATAGGTGATACTGGCCAACGCCAGCACCGCCGCCAGTGCCATCGCTGCCCCCGTCGGCGCGCCGCGATGTCGCAGGTTGAAAACGTGGCGCACCGCCACCCCCGTCAGACCTATCAGCGCCAGCACCAGCCAGGGCCGGTCGGCGCCATAGGTCATCGGATAATGCGGGCTGATCATGATGAACAGCACCGGCAGCGTCATGTAATTATTGTGCAGCGAGCGCTGTTTGGCCGCCTGCCCCAGCGCCGGATCGGGCGTTCGCCCCGCCACCAGCGCCGCTACGACCTTGCGTTGATTGGGAATGATGACGAAAAACACATTTGCCACCATCGCCGTGCCGATCATCGCGCCGACGTGCAGATAGGCACCGCGCGCATTGAATAACGTGTTTAGCCCCATGGCTGCCGCAAGGAGAAAGGCGAACCAGACCAGGCCCAGCAGGCGGTTGTTGGCCTTCAGCGGCGAACGACACAGCAGGTCATAGACCAGCCAGCCGAGTGCCAGAAACCCGAGCCCGATGCCGATGGCACCCGGGACACTCAACGCCAGCTTGGCGGGATCGATCAGAAAGTTCCTGGCGCCGATGTAATAGACCAGCACCAGCAATGAAAAGCCGCTGATCCATGTCCAATAGGCTTCCCATTTGAACCAGTGCAGATCGTCCGGCATCCGGCTGGGCGCGACCATATATTTCTGGTTGTGATAGAAACCGCCGCCATGGACCGCCCATAATTCGCCTGATGCCTCACCGCTGAGGGGCGGTTTGAGGTGACTGTCGAGCCAGATAAAATAGAAGGACGAGCCGATCCAGGCGATCCCGGTGATCAGGTGCAGCCAGCGAACCGCCAGGTTGAGCCATTCGGCGAGATCAAAAATCATGCCAGGTCCGCCAGTCGCAGCCGCACGATCTTGCCGATCTCGGCAAGCGCGGCGGCCATTTCGGTGTCGCGGTCATTGCCCAGACGTTGTGCCATGGCGGCGAGAATCCCGGCTTTGTCGGTCAAGCGCACGCAAATGATGAAGGGAAAGCCAAAGCGCGTGGCATAGGCGGCATTCAGCGCGTGAAAATGCTCATATTCTGCCGGCGTAAGCCGGTCGAGCCCGGCCGACTGCTGTTCGGCGGCCGATGCCTCGGTCAGCGTCCGGTCGATCGCCGCCTTGCCAGCGAGTTCGGGATGTGCCTGGATCAGCGCCAGTTGTTCGGCCGCGGATGCCGAATCAACAGCCGCCATCAACCCGGCATGAAGATCGGCAAAAGGCCGCAGCGCCGCCGCACGTGCCGCCACCCAGGGCGAATGTTCGAACAGCGCCCCAAAGCGCGCCACGAACGCCGGCGTATCAAGGGCATTGATGTCGGCCAAAGTCATGGCCGGGCACCTTCGAGGCTGACATGCGCGGAAACCACCCGCCATCCCTGCGGGAACCGAACCCAGCTTTGCGTCTGGCGGCCACGGCGGCCGCTGTCATCCCGGAAGAATTCGGCGTCGGCGGTGGCAAAACGATCACCATAAACGGTGATGGCGACCTTGCCGAGCCGGCGCGGCGGTGCCCCGCCGCGGTCGCGGCGAAAGGCGCGGATCGCCTCAATGCCGTACAGCACCTCCCCAACCCCGTAGCGGTTGGTGGTTGGCGCCTCATGGAACAACGCATCCATCGCCGCGGTATCATTGTCCATCAGCGCGCGTTCATAGGCAAAGAACGCCGCCTTCACTTCGGCGAGCAACAGCGGATCATCGATCATCATGCCGGGTGGACCCGCCGCCAGTGGCGCGCGATATCGATGCGCCGGGCAACCCAGGCGTCGCCCGATGCGATGACAAGATCGAGAAAGCGCGCCACCGCCGCCGCCCGCGCCGGCCGCCCCGCAATACGACCATGCAGGCCAACCGACATCATCCGCCCGCCTTCGGCACGCAGTTGCTCGAACGTGTCGCGCAGATAGCGAAAGAACGGCTCGCCATCGGCAAAACCATTCAGCGCCACAAACTTCATGTCATTGGCATCGAGCGTATAGGGCATGATCAATTGCGCCCGGCCATGGCGATGGTCCCAATAGGGCAGATCATCGGCATAGCTGTCGGCGTCATAAACAAAGCCGCCCTCCTCAGCCACCAGCCGCGCCGTGTTCGGCGAGGTGCGGCCCTGGTACCAGCCCAGCGGCCGGCTGCCCGTCAGCCGGGCATGGAGCGCAATCGCCTCGGCGATATGGGCGCGTTCAACAGCTTCCGGCACATAGTGATAGTCAATCCAGCGCAAGCCATGGCTGGCAATCTCCCAATCCGCCGCCAGCATCGCCGCCACCACCTCGGGGTTCATCGCCAGCGCCTGGGCGACGCCGAACACCGTCACAGGCAGGCCGCGTGCCACGAACAACCGATGCAGCCGCCAGAACCCGGCGCGGCTGCCATATTCATACAGGCTTTCCATCGCCATGGCGCGGTCGGGATGGCTGGCGGCGCCGACCATTTCGGACAGGAACGCCTCGGAACCCGCATCGCCATTGAGGATGCAGTTCTCCGCGCCTTCCTCATAATTGATCACAAACTGCACGGCGATCCGCGCCCCGCCGGGCCAGGCCGGATCAGGCGGATGGGCGCCATAGCCGACAAGATCACGTGGGCTCACCATGCGTGCCAGGCCGCCAGTGCCGCGGGCACCGCTTCCCCCACCGGCAGCACAAAGCCCTCGGCAACCAAACAAGCCTCCAGCGCGCCCAGCGTCAGCAGCACCTTGTGCTTCATGGCGTTGTAGCCCATCGCGCCGATGCGCCAGATGCGCCCCTGCAACGGCCCGAAGGCGGTGCCGATCTCGATCTCGAAATGTTCGCGCATTGCCGTGCGGACGCGCTCGCCATCGACAGCATCGGGAATATACACCCCTGTCACATTGGTCATGCGGTGCGCGTCATCGCCAAAGACGTTAAGACCCATGGCGCGCAGCCCGGCTGTCATCGCCCGGCCCGCCGCCGCATGGCGGGCAAAGCGCGTCTCCAGCCCCTCCTCCAGCACAAGCCGCGCACATTCGCGCGCCGCGTAGAGCATCGAGGTCGCCTCGGTATGGTGGTTGAGCCGCTTGTCGGACCAATAATCCATGATCATCGCCAGATCGAAATAGTTGGACCCGATGCGCAGCCCGGCGCCATCGCTGATATCGGCGCGGCGGATGCCCTGTTCGACATGACGTCGTGCAAAGATATGCGCCGCCGCCGCCTCTGAAATGGTGATTGGTGCTGACCCTGAAGGACCGCCAAGACACTTCTGCAACCCGCAGGTCACCACATCGATGCCCCAGCGATCGGTGGCAATTTCCATCCCCCCAATCGTCGCCGTCGCATCGACATAGCTCAGCGCGCCCGCCGCCCGGCACAGCGCCCCCAGCCCTTCCAGCGGTTGCGCCATCGTCGTTGACGTGTCGCCGTGCACCGTCGCCACCAGTTTTGGACCGGTCCGTTCGATCGCCTGGGCGATGGCCGCCATCGGCACCACCTCACCCCAGGGCGCATCGACCCGTTCGATAACGGCGCCGATCCGTGCCAATATCTCGGTCAGCAACAGACCGAAGCGCCCGAAATTGACTACCAGCACCGTGTCACCCGGCGCCACCAGGCTGACCAGCGCCGCCTCGATCCCGGCACGGGCGGTGCCATCGATCAGCATCGTCCAGTGGTTTTCGGTCCCGAACACCGGGCGATACAGAGCCATCACCTGGTTCATATAGGCGGTCATTTCCGGATCGAACTGCCCCAGCAGATCGGCGCTCATCGCGCGCAGCACCCTGGGATGAGCGTTGATCGGCCCCGGCCCCATCAACAGGCGCTGCGGCGGATCAATCTCCCCAAAAAGCCGCGGATCAACCATGGTCAGATTGCGCCCCCAGACGCTCGATAAAGCCGGACATAACAGCCAGCGCGATCTCGGCATCGTCGGGATCGACATGTTCCGCAGGATTGTGGCTGATACCATCGCGGCAGCGGATGAACAGCATCGCCGTCGGGCACAGCGCCGCCATGACCATCGCATCATGGCCGGCCCCGGATACCAGCCGGCGCGGCGGCTGGCCGGCGCCAGTGATGGCGGCATCCATCAGGTCCATCAGCGCCGGATCGCACGGACTGGCAGGCAAGTCGTGGACAAGTTGCGTTGTGATGCCGAGCTGCCGCGCCGCAGCGATCGCCGCGATGGCATCAACAATCACCGCCGCGCCGCGATCCCGCCGCGCTGCATCCCCCGATCGCACATCGATGGTGAAGCACACCTCGCCGGGAATGACATTGACAGCACCCGGCAGCGCCTCGATCCGGCCAACGGTAGCGACCAGATCGGACGCATCAGCGCGGGCGATCCGCTCCACTGCCAGCACCATCTCGGCGGCGCCTGGCAGCGCGTCACGGCGCAGCGCCATTGATGTCGTCCCGGCATGGCCGGCAGTGCCCATCACCCGCACCTGATAACGCAATTGCGCCGCGATACCGGTGACGGTGCCGACCGCCAGCCCTTCCGCCTCCAGCAATGGTCCCTGTTCGATATGGGCCTCCAAATACGCCCGCACCGTACCCGGTGGGCGGGCGGCGCTCAGATAGGTCGCAATATCGACGCCGGCATCGGCCAGCGCGACCCCCTGCCCATCGACCAGATCGAGCGCCTCGGCCTTCAGTGTTCCCGCCACCGCCCGGCTGGAAAGCATTGCCGCCGGAAAGCGCGAGCCTTCCTCATCGCCAAAGGCAATAACCTCAATCGCAAAGGGCTGCCGTCGCCCGGAGTCATGCAGCGCCGCCACCGCCTCGACCCCCAGCAATATGCCCAGCGGCCCATCATAACGCCCGCCATCACGAACGCTGTCGAGATGGCTGCCGATCATCAGCGCCGGGGCCGCCGGATCAACACCTTCATAGCGGCCGATCAGATTGGCAGCGGCATCGCGATGTACCGTCATGCCGGCTTCGGCCATCCAGTCAGCCACCGCCTGCTGTGCCGCCGCATAGGCCGGCGTCAGATAACCGCGATACAGGCCACCGGCCATGTCGCTGAACGGCGCGACGCCCAGTGCATCGCAGCGCGCCACCGCCCGCGCGCCACCGGGTGCCAGACCGCTCACCACGCCGCCACCCCGCCATCACTGCGCGGATCGGTGGCGCCCTCCAGCCGACCATCGCCATGGCGGACAATGGCGCCGGCATGGCCCATCATCGCCGTCAGCGGGCCAACGCGTTCGACATCATGGCCCGCGGCAGCCAGCGCCGCATACAGCCGATCATCAAAACCATCCTCGATTTTCAAGGTGGTGCTCTGTTCCCCCCAGGTCCGCCCGAGCAGCCAGCGCGGCGTGCTGATCGCCGCCTGCAAGTCGCAGCCATAACGGGCATAACGGCTGAACAGCGCCGCCTGCGTCTGCGGCTGGCCTTCGCCGCCCATCGTGCCATAGGCCATGACCCGGCCATCATCGAACAGCGCCAGTGCCGGGTTGAGGGTGTGAAACGGCTTGCGGCCCGGCCGCAACGCGTTCCAGCCGTCGGCGGCGAGGCGGAATGAACTGCCGCGATTCTGCCAGGCGATGCCGGTGCCGGGCAGCACCAGCCCCGATCCGAATTCGAAATAGGTCGATTGAATGGCACTCACGACCCGGCCCTCGCCGTCTGCGGCGCCGAACCAGCACG
>JANYCM010000221.1 GCA_025360285.1 Sphingomonadales bacterium | reverse complement strand
CCCGGTGGCACTACCCCGCTGACCGGTGCGCACCCCGGTGACACGCTGCAAAACACCCTGAAAACCACCCGAAAAACCCGGAAAAATCCCGCATTTCCAGGAAATAGTGGTCGGGGAGACAGGATTCGAACCTGCGACCCTCTGGTCCCAAACCAGATGCGCTACCAGGCTGCGCCACTCCCCGACTGGAGCGCCCGACTAGTCCGCCAAAGCCTATCGGTCAATCAGCGCGTCAGCCATGGCGGCGATTATCGCATCGGCATCGAGCCGATATTCGCGATAAAGATCAACTAAATCACCGGTTTGGCCGAAACGATCGACCCCCAGCGGCACCACCCGCTGCCCGCGTACCCCGCCCAGCCACGACAGCGCCGCGGGCGAACCATCGAGCAATGTCACCAGCCGCGCCCCGGCCGGCAAAGCCGCCAGCAGGCCCTCGACATGGCTGACCCCCTTGGCCCCCCGCCAGCGCCCCGCCCCGTCCCCGCTCCAGCCCCGGTGGAGCAGGTCCGGCGACGTGATATTCAGCAGCCCCAGGCCCGGCACTTCGGTGCGCAGCTCCTCCCAGGCGGCCAGCGCTTCGGGCATCAGCGCGCCCATGGCAACGATCGCCGCCTGCGCCCCCGGCCCCGGTGGCTTCAACCAGTAACCCCCTGAAATAACGTCCTTCTGCCAGGCATCATCAAGGCGTTTCGGCTGGACCATGTTGCGCGTTGTCAGCCGCAGATAGACCGATCCGCCGTCCGCCGCCTGCATATGGCCGAACGCCCACTGCATCAGCACCGCCAGTTCATCGGCATAGGCCGGTTCGAACATCGTCAGCCCCGGCTGCCCCATGGCAACCAGCGGCGGGTTGATGCTCTGGTGCGCGCCGCCCTCGGGGGCCAACGTCAGCCCCGAGGGCGTCGCGACGAGGAGGAAGCGCGCATCCTGGTAACAGCCATAATTCAGCGCATCGAGACCCCGGGCGATGAAGGGATCATAGACCGTGCCGATGGGAATGAGGCGCGTGCCGAACAGCGGTGCAGCGAGGCCCGCCGCCGCTAACATCAGAAAAAGATTATTCTCGGCGATGCCAAGCTCGATATGTTGGCCGGCGTTATCGCCTTGCCACTTCTGTGGGCTGGGGATTTTGGCGGCGCGGAAAACATCGGCGAGGGCACTGCGCCGGAACAGGCCACGGGCATTCACCCAGGGGCCGAGATTGGTCGAAACCGTCACATCGGGCGAGGTGGTGACAATGCGGTCGGCAAGCGGCCCGCCGGCCTTGGCGATCTCCAACAGCACTCGGCCGAACGCCGCCTGGGTCGATTGTTCCTCACCATCCGGCGCCGGTATCGCCGACACGGGCACGGCCGAAAAATCCCGGTCTTTCGGCAATTTTGCGGCGGGTGATGCCGCCACAAAAGCCTGCAAGGCCGCGGCCTGATTGTCGCCCAGCCCGGCCCAGGGCGCCCATTCGTCACCCTCGGCGATGCCCAGCGATTGCCGCAGCGCCGCCATCTGGGGGGCGTTCATCTGCCCGGCGTGATTGTCCTTGTGGCCGGCGAGCGGCAGGCCCTTGCCCTTGACGGTATAGGCGATGATCAGCGCGGGGCGGTCGCTGCTTGCCGCCTCGGCATAGGCGCCGAGCAAAGACTCCACACAATGCCCGCCCAAATCGGTCATCAACCGCGCCAGTTCGGCATCATCGCGGCGGGAAAGCAGCGACGCAACCCCGCGTTTTTCCCCGATATCCGCCAAAAGTCGTGCCCGCCAGGCGGCGCCGCCCTGATAGGTCAGCGCCGCATAATCGACATTGGGGCAGCCATCGATCCAGGCCTCCAGCGCGGCGCCGCCGGGTTCCTGGAAGGCCGCCTTCTGGCGGCGGCCGTGTTTCAGGGTGATGACCCGCCAGCCGCAGGTTTCAAAGATATCGTCAAAGCGCCGGAACATGCGGTCGGCGGTGGTATGGTCGAGGCTCTGGCGGTTGTAATCGACGATCCACCAGCAGTTGCGGATATCGTGTTTATAGCCCTCGATCAGGCATTCATAGATATTGCCCTCATCGAGTTCGGCGTCGCCCATCAGCGCGATCATCCGCCCGGTATCGGCTTCGGCGAGGCCGCCATGGGCGACAAGATAGTCCTGCACCAGGCTGGCAAAGGCCGTCACCGCCACGCCGAGACCTACGGAACCCGTTGAAAAATCAACCGGAATTTCATCCTTGGTGCGGCTGGGATAGCTTTGCGCACCCTGGAAACCGCGAAAGGCCTCCAACTGCGCCCGGCTCTGGTTGCCGAGCAGATAATGGATGGCATGGAGCAGCGGCCCGGCGTGCGGCTTCACCGCCACCCGGTCATTGGGGCCGAGTGCTGCAAAATACAGGCTGGCCATGATCGTCGACATCGAGGCGCAACTCGCCTGGTGGCCGCCGACCTTCACGCCGTCGCGGCTGGGGCGCAGATGGTTGGCGTTGTGGATCGTCCAGGCCGACAGCCAGCGCAGCCGGTCATCGAGCTGTTCGATCATCGCCACGGTATCGGATTTTGCAGCGGTTTCGATCACGGCCCGGCCTTTTTCGCTAAGGCCTTCACCATGCAGGGTTTGACGGGGTTTTTGAAGTAGTTTTCAGGCAAGTTTACGGTATGCCACGGGGATTCGGCCGGTAGCGCAGCCGGAGATCAGGGTATGCTGGCCGGGGATTCCGGGGTGATCGCCGGTCAGGCCGCGGCAAAACCCCGCCGCGCGCGCCGCTGCACCGCGCCAATGCCGCCCAGCCCGACCAGCAGCAGCGCCCAGCTTTCCGGTTCCGGCACGCCGCCGACCGTTGTCGCCGGCGTCACAGCGCCGCCGGAAATCGTCCAGTCGGCGAATTGGGCGCCGCCCGGCGCATTGGTGTTGATGGTGATCACCGGATCGATCCAGGCATCGGCGAGTGATCCCGAGGCATAGGCCTGCATGGTCACCTGAATGTCCGGCGCCGTGGTCAACTGGCCGCCGTTGCTGAGAAAGGCATAGTGATAATCGAAATTGCTGGTCATCGGCCCTGTCGCGCCGCAGACGCCAAAATCGCCTTCGCAATCCTGGGTGAAATCGAAGTTGGTGCCATCAAAGGACGACACATCAAGCGAGGTATAGGCCTGGCGGAAATCATTGCCGCCGCCGATCTGGGCATAGCTGGCAAAGCTGATGGTCAGCGGCACGGTGAGCAACTGGCCGGGCGATATGTTGCCTGACGAACCGACGCCGAGGTGAAAACTATAGACGAGCAGCGCCTGGGCCTGGCCGCCGCCACTGGCATGGGCGGTCAGCACCGCGCCGCTTGGGCCAGTGGTGATCGAGGCGGCATTGGCGGCGCTGGTCGAAGGCAGGCCATTGCCGTCAACGGCATAGACACTGGCCGCCGCCGGCATTGCCGCCACAAGCGCACCGCCGACCAGAATCTGTTTGAAAACACGCATGGCAAACACCCCAAAATACATTGTGGTTGCATATTCCGCTGTTTACGCCCGGCGGCAATTGCCTGAATAGGCATGTGCGTCGCCTCGTCGTGAACTCGTAAACGGGGATGGCTGATAGCTCAGAAATGGCTGAAACGTCCCAGAGCCAGTCGCTAAAGCGTCGTCGCCGGATGATGAATTGATGTCCGGTCTTGGGGATCGGCAGAACGCCGCTGAGCGGCCGAAATTGGGGAGAATGCGAACCTGCGGCTTTACCGTCCAAGACCTGGGCTCGCTTGCCGTTAGGCGAAACCAACTCCCGCCCCGTAGACACTTCGCGTCGCCCAACGGCTGCGGAGAGGGAGTTGAGCTTGGTCGACCAAACAGCAATTGCCCCTACCCCAACTGCGGCACATAGCGCGTCACCAGCCCGGCCGCTTCCAACATCGCAATCAGCGCTGCCTGCTCGGCCGGCGGCACATGCGGAAAACGCGCTGCCAGTTCGGCGGCGGAAAACGCCGGCCGTGACAGCGCATATTCTGCCACCGCAAAGGCCAACCCCAGCGGTGTGCGCCCGGCACCGATCACCAGCGCGGCACCTTCGGCCGCGCGTTCTACCGTTGCCGCCCTCTCGCTGCGCGCATAGCTCGCCGTGACGGGTGGGGCGGGCAGCCGCACGGTGTGGCGGGCAGCCGCACGGTGTGGCGATGCCCCGGCCGGGCCCGCTGTGCATCGATGACTTCGTCGCGAAAGCCGGGGCTCGCCACAATCGCCGCCAGCCGCGCCGCCAGCCCCGCAGATGCGCCGCCAGCGCCGCCGGATCGCCGCGCCCATCGGGCAGCCAGGCGCGCATCGCCGGGTCGCGCAAGGCCGCCGCCTGTAGCAGGTGCAGGACAGCCTCCCCCGAATGCGGTGCCAGCGAGACGGTGACGTGCAGCGAGGCGGCATCGGTCGCCAGTGCGTCATGATAGATGCCGCGCGGCAGGTACAGCACATCCCCCGGCCGCATCCTCACCGTCGCCACCAGCGGGCCCCTCGCCGCGTCGATCTGGGCCTGCGCCGCGTCGCCGCCCGTCGCCAGCGGCGCCACCGGGTTGACGGCGCGGTTGGCGTAAAGGTGCCAGATCTTTTCGCCGGCGCATTGCACGGCGAAAACATCGTGCAGGTCATAATGCGTCGCAAAGCCCTGCACGCCCTTGAAGGAGGCATAGACATTGGCATTGGCGAGCGCCGCGAAATGCCCGCCCAGTGCCAGGGTGATGTCACGCAGTTCGGGCGCGATGGCATCCACATCATTGCCGACCAGGCTGGCACCCATGGTCAGGAACATTTCGACCTTGGCCGGGTCGGCAAGCTGCACCGGGCCCGCCAGGGTCAGCACCTCGTCAAAGTAGAATTCCGGCGCCACGGGCCGGCGGTTCAGGATCAGGCTGATGTTGCCCGGCGTCCAGTGCGGCGCGATCGCCAGCAATTCGGTCAGCCGCGGCCAATCGAGCGGAGCCTTGCGCCGCCCCGGCGTCGCCGGCACGTGCAGGGGCGCCTGGCCGAAAAAGTCGCGGGTGAAATCGTCAACGGTGACGGGGGCGATCAGCGCGGCAAGGTCCATGGCCCGTCATAAAGGCCGGTCGGCAGCATTGGCAAATTTATGGCGTATTCCGGCGACCGGCGGCCGCATCCAACCGCCGTATCCAGCCGCCGCATCCAACCCTTGTAAAAGCCCGCCGCCCGGTTCAATCATCATCTTCAGACTAGCGGCGGCGCTTTGTCGCGGTTACGACGCAAAAATGGCTGTGACTGGCAGGGGTGGATGGTCGCGATGGGTGGGGAAACGGGTGCGAAACCCATGGGGCGGGTCAACCGCCGCATCATGAATGTCTGGATGGGCTGGGGCACGCGTTTCCTGCCCTTTGCCGATGCCGCCAGTCCCGAACTGCCGCTGTCAAAACTGCTGCGCCTGTCGCTGATCCAGGTGTCGGTCGGCATGTCGCTGGTGCTGCTGGTCGGCACGCTGAACCGGGTGATGATCGTGGAGCTTGAGGTGCCGGCTTCGCTGGTCGGCGTCATGCTGTCGCTGCCTTTATTGTTTGCGCCGTTCCGCACCATCATCGGCTTCAAATCCGATACACATATCTCGGCGCTGGGCTGGCGGCGGGTGCCGTTCATCTTTCGCGGCACCATGGTGCAGTTCGGCGGGCTGGCGATCATGCCCTTTGCGCTGCTGGTGCTCGCCGGCGCCGGGCAATCGGGCAATGCCCCGGCCTGGGTCGGCCAGGCCAGTGCCGCCATCGCCTTCCTGCTGGTGGGGGCGGGCATGCATACCACCCAGACCGTCGGACTGGCACTGGCCACCGACCAGGCGCCGCTTGAATCGCAGCCCAATGTCGTCGGGCTGATGTATGTCATGCTGCTGCTCGGCATGATCGTGGCAGCGCTGGTGTTCGGCGCGCTGCTGGTCAATTTCACCGGCGGGCGCCTGGTCCAGGTCATCCAGGGGTCGGCGGTCGTCACCATCGTCCTTAATTTCAAGGCGCTGTGGAAACAGGAGAAACGCCAGGTCAACCGGATCGTGGCCGCACCGCCGGCGCCGCCCCGCTTTCGCGAATCCTGGGATCGTTACATCGCCCAGCCCCAGGCGCTGCGCCGGTTGATCGCCATCGGGCTGGGCACGCTGGCGTTCAGCATGGAGGATATCCTGCTGGAACCCTATGGCGGCCAGGTGCTGGGGCTGACGGTGGCTGATACCACCAAGCTGACGGCGACGTTCGCGGGCGGCGGCTTGCTGGGCTTTGCGCTGGCCTCCCGCATTCTCAGCCGCGGGTTTGATCCGTTCCGGATGGCGACCATCGGCGCGTTGGTCGGCATTCCGGCGTTCCTGATGGTGATCTTTGCCGCGCCCCAGCAATCGACCATGATGTTCGTGACCGGCGTGCTGCTGATTGGTTTCTGCGCCGGCCTGTTCGGCCATGGCACGCTGACCGCGACGATGAATTTTGCGCCGCGCGAGCAAGTCGGGCTGGCGCTGGGGAGTTGGGGCGCGGTGCAGGCTACCGCGGCCGGGCTGGGCGCCGCGATGGGCGGCATCATCCGCGATGTCGGCAGCCGCGGCGGCGGCTTTGGCCTGTGGAACGCCCAGGCGGCAGGCTATGTCATCGTCTATGCGCTGGAGGTGGGGCTGTTGCTTATCACGCTGGCGGCGATGCTGCCGTTGCTGCGCGGGGCGCGGCCGGTGGCGGTGGGGGCGTAAGAACCACTTTCCCCAAACAGAAAAAGGCCGAAACCTTGCGGTTCCGGCCTTTCTGTTGCGTATCACCGGGCCAAGGCCCGGCGAAAGGCGTCAGGCAGCAGGTGCTGCGGCTGGCACGGCGGCAGGGGCCGCCGGTGCCATGACCTTGGCCTTGGCGCCGCCTTCCCAATACCCGGCGAACCAGGTGGTGTTCGTCAGGATCGACGCGTGCACGAGCAGCGCGGCGGTGACAAACGCCAGGAAGAACAGCGGAATGCCGACGGTGGGGCTGACATACAGCCAGATACGACCTTCTTTCATCTTTCAGTCCCCCCTATCAATGCAACCAGGGCGTATAGATATACGCCAGGATGTGCGCGAAGACCGCGATGGCGAAGAAGATGCGGGTACCCCACATCAGGCCTGCCTGGATTTCTTCGGCTTCCTTCGGGGTCAACCCCGTCGGGTAGGTTTTATCATCATCTGCCATGGCATATCTCTCCCATGAAGTTTTCAACAACCATCATGCCGCGGGACAAACTCCCCCCTCGCCATGTCGGGCCGGCCACCTTGCGGCGACAAGTCCTTCGAAACACAGGAAGAATGGCTGTCAAACCGAGACAGGGACGAAAGAATCCCACACCAACCCGTGCCAGTGTCATTTTATCGTGACAGTTGACCGTGTCAATTCGCCGCGACACATGGCCAGCGAATTGTTTTCAAAGGTGCGGTGGCATTGCCAGCCGGGCCGGAGCCGGCCTAGGCTGGTCCAAATCACGATGACCGGGGGGAAAATGCCATGATGTTGTGGACCGCAGCCGAGCCGGCGCCGAACCCGCGCCGTGTCAATATCTTCGCGCGCGCCAAGGGCATCGATCTGCCGATGACCGAACTCGACATGTTCAAGGGCGAACACAAGGGGCCGGCCTATCTGGCCAAGAATCCGCGCGGCCAGGTGCCATTTCTGGAACTGGATGACGGCCGGGTCATCGCCGAAACCATTGCCATCTGCCGCTATCTCGATGAACTCCACCCCGAACCGCCGCTGTTCGGCAGCACGGCCTTTGAACGCGCCGAAACCGATATGTGGACGCGCCGGGTGGAAACCCAGCTTGGCACCGCCGTCGGCCAGGCCTGGGTGCATGGCCATCCGTTTACGGCGAAAATGTTCACCCAGGTGCCAGCGATCGCCGAAGCGGCGCGCGGCACGGCGACCGCGGCGTTTCGCTGGTTCGACAAGCAATTGGCGGGCCGGGAATGGCTGGCGGGTGACCGCGCCACCATGGCCGATATCGCGCTGCTGACGATTGTCGATTTTGCCGACTGGATCGAGGTGCGGGCACCGGCGGAATGCGCCGATTTTGCCGCCTGGCACGGGCGGGCCAAGGCGCGGTTTGTTTAGGAGGCAACGGGTGAAGCCGCGGAACGCCAACGACAATGCCCGAATTTGACTGGCACGGCGGCCAGATCGAGCCCTCGACAACGATCGGCCGGACCTATCGCAACACCCAGAATGTGCGGCGGTTTTTCATCGCCGCCTGTGGACCGGCATTCAAATTCGACCGGGCTTTCATCGCCTGGCTGAAGGACGGCAGCGACAAGACGATGAGCGATGCGGTGGCGGAATGGCGCCGTCGCCAACTCAACCGCTCATAGCAGCACCGCTCTCACCCCGCGACGCGCTTGCGCAGGATATAACGGCCCAGGCACAGCGCATCCATTTCGGTGCGGGCAAAGCACGCCAGCGCCTGTTCGGGGGTATCGACCACCGGCTCATTCTCGTTGAAGCTGGTATTCAGCACCATGCCGATGCCCGTGCGCCGCATGAAGGCCGAAATCAGCTGATGATACAGCGGGTTGGAGGCGGGATCGACGCTTTGCAGGCGGCCGGTGCCATCGACATGGGTGATCGCCGGCAGGCGTTCGCGCCATTCCGGGCGCAGCCTGACGACGTGCATCATGAACGGGCTGTAGACATCCTGTTCGAAATAGGTGGCGACCTGTTCGCGCAGCACTGACGGCGCAAAGGGGCGAAAACTTTCGCGGCGCTTGATCTTGGCGTTGATCGTGTCCTTCATCGTCAGGATCGCCGGGTTGGCGAGGATGGAGCGATTGCCCAGCGCCCGCGGCCCCCATTCGCTGCGGCCCTGATACCAGCCGGTGACCAGCCCGTCGGCGATGAGCCCCGAGGCCACTTCAACGAGTTCAGCGTCATCGGCGCAAACCTGGACGGCAAAACCCGAAGCCTGGGCCACGGCGCGAATGCGATCATCCGAATAGCCGGGGCCCCAGGCGGCATGTTCCATGTGGAAGCGTTCGCTGCGGCCCTGGACGGCGTGCCAGACATGGAAGGCAGCGCCCAGGCAGGTGCCGTCATCGGAAGCCGCCGCCTGGAGATAGGGCGTGGTGAAGGGCGTTTCGCGCAAGATTCGGGCGTTGGCGACGCCGTTGAGGGCGCAGCCGCCAGCCATCGCCAATTGCCCGGTCGGCACCATTTTATGCAGGCGGTTGAGGCAGTGGATCGCCGCATCCTCGAAACGCACCTGCGCCGAACGGGCGATGTCCATTTCGCGCTGGCCGAGCGGGGTGGCGGGATCCCGCGCGGGCCCGAGCAATTGCTGCATCCGCTCCGTCCACAGCCGGCCGACGACGAGGCGGCCGGCCTGGGTTTCGCCGCTTTCGCCGCCGCCGTGCATGCCGAAATAGCCTGGCGCAAGCCGGAACCAGTCACTGTCCGAAAAGGTCACCAATTCCCGCATGGCGGCCCCAAAACGGTCCTCGCCATAGGGGGCGAGGCCCATGACCTTGTATTCCTCGCCAAAGCCGGTGAAGCCGATGAACTGGCACAGCGCGGTGTAGAAAAAGCCCAGCGAATTGGGCAGCACGACCTTGTCGATGGGCGTGATCACCGGGCCTTCGCAGCGCGCCGCCATGGCGCTGCAGAAATCCCCCGAGGCATCATAGGAAAAACCGGCGGTAAGCCCTTCGAAGGGCGAGACATAATAGGCGCTGGCAATATGCGAGAGATGATGTTCGACATGGACAGTGTCGAATTTTTGCGCCGCGGGGTCTTCGCCGCAGGCGATGGCGAGTTGGTCGATCATGCTCGCCGTCTTGCCGCGCCTGCGGAAATGTTCGATCGCGGCGCCGATGCCGGTGGCCGGATTGCGCGCCACCCAGGCCATTTTGGCGGGACGGTTGGCATTGGTGTCACGCGGCAGCGCCACATGCGTCACATCGGCGAGTTTCAGGCCATTGTCGGCGAGCAGCCAGCGCACGGCGTTTTCGGGAAACTCCGGCGAATGCTTGAAGCGTTCGCCGAGCCGTTCTTCGGCGACGGCGCCGACGAGCTTGCCGTCGATGACCAGGCAGGCGGCCGAATCGGCGTGAAAGGCGTTGAGGCCAAGAATAACACTCATAAGTCTCGGCCATCCTGTCGAAAGGCGCGGGGCGGGTCGGCAGCGCCGGTGCCCCTAACAACGCGCTCGGTCGTTCGTCAACGCGGCAAGACTATTTCGGTGCCGCAAACGCCCCCGCTTCACCGGGGAAAACCACCGGGCTCGCGCTGCCGCCTGCTCCCAACGCCGACACGCCGAAGAACCAGCTGTCGATGGTGACACCGGGCAGGACGGCGCTGGTCGCATAGGGCGAGACATCGCGGAAGAACTGCCATTTCGGTGCCGAGGTGGCGCGCCACCAGATGCGATAGCCGGTGGCACCGGTGACGGGCTGCCATTTCAAGGTCGTGTCAGGTGACACCTGGCCTTCGATGCTGACGCCGGCAGGCGCGGCCGGTGCGGTCGCCAGTGCCGCCAATGTGGCGACGTTCAGCCGGGTGACCTTGGCGAGATAGGCGAAATCGACGCCGCCCAGCACATCACCATAGGCACGGCTGCCTTCGGTGCGGATATTCTGGTGTTGGCGATCGTAATTTTCCTGTGCCTCGGTAATGCGCACCGCCGGATAGCCGGCCTCCAGCATTGGCACCTGGTCGCCGCCGCGGCCATAGCGATCGGTGCGATAGACCATATCGACCTTGATGCCCGCCGCCGCCGACTGGCCTTCGACAAAGCGCGCCAGGTTGCGCGCCGGCGAATCGACCTCGCCGCCATTGTAGCGCCGGCGGTTGGCCTGTTCCGGCGTTTCGGTGGCGCGGGTGCCTTCCGAAAACACCCGCACGGTGCGATCGTCCTTCGCCCCCGATGAGCCGGTGCTGTTGCCGATGATATCATTGTTGAGCACCGCCTCGACCCGCCAGCCCTTGGCCTTGGCGGTTTGTGCCAGCAATTTGCCGCCCAGCAGCCCCTGTTCCTCACCCGAAAGCACGGCATAAACGATCGTCGCCGGGAATTTCTGCTTTGACAGCACCCGCGCTGCCTCGATGACGGCGGCGGTGCCGGAACCATCGTCATTGGCACCCGGCGCATCGCCCCTGGCATCCAGCGGATCGGAATTGCGGCTGTCGATATGCGCCGACATGATGATCACCCGGTCAGGATCACCCGTGCCGCGCTGGATGGCGAGGACATTGACGATTTCGGTCGGCACCGGCACCCGCGCGCCGGAGACGGTATAGGCAGGGGTTTCAATGGTCAGGCAATCCCCGCAGGCCTTGCTGATCGTTGCCAGTTGCGCCGCCGCCCAGCGCCGGGCGGCGCCGATACCGCGGGTTTCGGATTTGGGGTCGGACAGGCTGTGCCGGGTGCCGAAGCTGACGAGATTTTCGATCGTCCAGCGCAATTGGATCGGCGATACCGCCGCCACCGGGGCTTTTGGCGCGGCGAGCGCCGGCATTGCCAGCCCGGCAAGCAACATCGCGGTCGTGGCACGGATCGTCATCGCAATTCCCCCCTGGTTCGCACGGCCTTACTGGCAGCTTTGCCGCTGGGGAGGCAAGGACCGCCGCATCATGTCGCGGGCGGCGGGGCCGGGGCCGGCGTTGGCGGTGCGGGCGGTGGGACGGCACGCGGCGGAATGGTGAAGAACAGCTTCCTGAAGCTGATGCGAAACGCCCGGCCGGTCGGATCGATCAGATCGGGCTGATAATTGACCGGCACCAAGCCATTATTGTCGGTAACCCGCAGCCGCTGGTCAAAGATATTGTCAAAACCCACCTGCACCCGCGCGCCGCGCAGCCAGGGGTGCGCCCTGACCAGCTTGGGCTGTTGCCCCAGATCGGCGAAGAAGCGCAGGTTGAAGGTGGCGAGATCGCCGAAATGCAGCGTATTCGCCGCTCCCGGCACGCCGCCATTGACCGTCGTGCCGCTCTGCCAATTGCCGCTCAACCGGAAGCCCAGCCCGTCCTTCGACGCGCCGCCCTGCAGCTCGACAAGGCGATGCGGCGTCCCGCCACTGTTCCCGGTCGCCGAACCATTCAACAGGTCAAGCACCGGCACACCGGGGCGGATGTTGACGGTGTCGCGGAAATTTTCGGTGTAATAGACGGCGAATTGCAGTCGGCCGCCGCCGAACCCGCCAAAGCCGCCCCTGTTGCCACCACCACCACCGCCGCCGCCGCCTGGACCGCCGCCTGGACCGCCGCCGCCTGGCCCGCCACCGGGACCACCCGCCGCACGCGGCGCATCCGGTGGACCACCCTGCCCGCCCGGCCGGCCGCCAAAGCCACCCGCCGCGCGCAACGCTTCGAATTCGCGCTGCCGGGCCGAGGTCAGCGGCATCGAGAAATTGATGCCCAGGCGCAGATTTTCCTGATCGGTGCGGGCAAAATTCACCGGCCGGGCATCGACCTGCACCAGATTGCCAAAGGCATCGCGCCGAAACCGATCGGCAAAGGCCGACTGGATTTCCGCCGTCGCCGTCCCTGGAAACGCCGCGATGGCGTTGCGGGTGAAGGCGCGGATGTAATTGGCGGTAAAGGTCAGATCGGCCTTTTCCACCGGCTTCAGCGTCAGGCCAAGCTTGGTGACATGGCGGTGATCGGCGCTGAGCGCGCTGTTACCGCCATCGATGCGGGTAACGCTGGCGGTCTGCCCGGTCACATAGTCAAAGACGCGAACATTGGGGGTGAACAGTTGCGGGTTGCCCAATTGCTGCGGCGTCGGCGGGCCTTCGTCATCGGTGCTGGAGGCGATGAAGGTGATGGCGCTGATCGGCGCCCATTTCAGGCCATAGCCGATGGTGGTCAGCGTGCCGAAATCCGATAGCTGGCTGGCGGCGAAATTGCCGTTGATCGACAAATCACCGAGTTTCGCCAGCACATCGTTGCGCACGCTGGTGATCGGCACATCGACATTGATCTGGCCATTGCCGGTCTGGCGGGTGATGCGCGTGGTGGTTTCCACGCCGCCGCGGCTGGCATCGCTGTCAAGCGCCAGCGCCGTCACCCCGGCGCGCAGGCTGGTGTTGATCGCCCCGGCCGGCAGCGAAACGAATGATCCGGTGGCAAGGATGTCGAGATTGCCGGTATTGCTGATGCTGGTGCCGGTGTTGACCAGCCGGCCACCGATCAGGCCGGCCGGCAGGGTGCCGAACGGGCTGACGCTGCCGTCATTGATGCCGGCCTGCAAAGCGCTGGTATCGATGCCAGTATCGGTGCGGGTGCGGGTATCGGACCGATCATAATTGCCGGTCATCGAAAAGCGCCATTTCGCCACGTCGCGATCGAGGGTGATGCCCAGATGTTCGGTCGTCGTGATGACATGCTGGATCAGCGGATCGGTACCGAGGTAACGATCGACCAGCACCGGATTGCCAAAGGGTGACGCCGGATTGCTGTCGGGCAGGGTCAGCGCGGCGCCGGCCAGGCCGATGCGGGCATTGCTGTCATTGATGGTCAGGCGGGTGTTGATCGTTGCCGAAATGCCGCCAAATATCGCCCGGTTGAGGACGGCATTGGCGGTGAATTGCTGGCTGGCGGCGACCAGCGTGCGATACGGCCCCAGAGCGGTGACATTGGCGGTGTTGGCGGCAAGATCGCCCAGCCCCGGCCGGGCCACCCCGGCCGGCACACCGGCGATGGTGACCGGCGTGCCGGCCAGCGCGCTGAGCGCCGGATCGATCGGCGAAACACCGTCGAGCGCGGTGACATTGCCTGCCAGGTCATAGGGCCGTGCCGGGGGGCTCGATTGCACGCCGCGGGCGCTTTCCAGCAACGGGTCGGTGCCCTGCAAATCCAGCGCCAGGTTGAACCGCCCGGCCTTGTTGATGCGTAGATAGCTTGATTCGGCTTCAGCGAAATTGGCGCCGCCGCGCGTCGGCGCCTTGTCGGACAATTCGGCCGTGGTGGCGCGGAAGCGCGGCCGCAGCACGAAATTGACGACGCGCTGATCGGCCGAATAGCCGTACTTCAGCGACACTTCTTCGGGCAGGATATCGACCCGCAGGATCGCTTCGGGCGGGATGTCGCGCAGTTCCGAAAAGGACGATACCCGCCGGCCGTTGAGCAGCACCACCGGTGCGCCGCCGCCGCGGCCGCGGTTGCTGCCGGTTTGCGGCGCCAATTGCGTCAGCAGGTCGGCGAGCGAACTGGCGGCATAGGAGCGAATCTCGGCCGGGCCGATCTGGATTTCGGCCGGGATATCGCCGATCACCGCGCCGGGCTGGCGCTGGCCGACAACGACGATTTCAGGGTCGGCATCTTCATTAGCCGCGGCGGCGGGCGCGGCTTTTGCAGAGGCGGCAGCGGCGATTGCCGTTTGCGCGGCGGCACCTGTCGAAAGCGCCGGAACAGCGGCCGCCAGAAGCAGTCCGGGGATAAGGGAACGCATGAAACTTCCTGATTTGGGGCAAGGCAGGGACGGGACGGCGCTTACCGCCGATCGGCCCTGCCCGGCAACGCGGCATTGCGGCCCAGTGGAATGACAAGGGGGGCCGCTGGACATACGCGCCGCATAGGGGCTTCCCCCGGCGGATGCGGCTTAAAATTGCGTCACTTGACGGGGCGGGAGCGGGCTGCGGGGCGGCATGTCCGAACCAGCCCTCGTCGGTGGCGCAGCACTGGCTCGGGGGAACGAGGCGGGCCGGGAACCCTCACCCCAAATTCCGTTGGTCGGGGCGAGAGGATTCGAACCTCCGGCCTCTGCCTCCCGAAGACAGCGCTCTACCAGGCTGAGCTACGCCCCGACTCCAGCGGAAGCGCGGCTATAACGGTGGCCGGGGCGCGGCGCAACCGGCGATCAGAAGGTGATCGGCCGTTTCAACAATTGCGCAAAACATGAACGGGCAATTCCCTCTTGTCACCCCATGCGCTAGAGCCTGCGGGGACTCGGCCCTGCCCCGCGCGCGGCCCCGGCATCGCAAAGGAACCCGCACATGACCGCCATCGGACAGGACAGCCTGAAAACCCGCCGCACGCTGATGGTCGATGGCAAGCCCTATGCCTATTACAGCCTGGCGGCGGCGGCCGACGCACTCGGCGATATTTCGCGCCTGCCCTATTCGATGAAGGTGTTGTTCGAAAACCTGCTGCGCTTTGAAGACGGCAGCACGGTGACGGTTGCCGACCTGAAGGCGATGGTGGCCTGGCTGGGCACCGGCAAGTCTGACCATGAGATCAATTACCGCCCGGCGCGGGTGCTGATGCAGGATTTCACCGGCGTGCCCTGTGTCGTCGATCTGGCGGCGATGCGCGATGCGATGACCAAGCTGGGCGGCGACCCGCAGAAGATCAACCCGCAGGTGCCGGTCGATCTTGTCATCGATCACAGTGTCATGGTCGATGAATTCGGCACGCCGGTCGCCTATGAAGACAATATGGACCTGGAATATGCCCGCAATATCGAACGCTATGAATTCCTGCGCTGGGGTTCATCGGCGCTGAAAGGGTTTCGCGTCGTGCCGCCGGGCACCGGTATCTGCCACCAGGTCAATCTGGAATATCTGGCGCAGGCGGTGTGGACCAGCGAAGATGCCAGCGGCACCACCATCGCCTATCCCGACACCGTTGTCGGCACCGACAGCCATACGACGATGATCAATGGCCTGGGCGTGCTCGGCTGGGGCGTTGGCGGCATCGAGGCGGAGGCAGCGATGCTCGGCCAGCCAGTGTCCATGCTGATCCCCGAAGTCGTCGGGATGAAGCTGTTCGGCGCCATGTCCGAAGGCATCACCGCCACCGATCTGGTGCTGACTGTGACCCAGATGCTGCGCGCCAAGGGTGTTGTCGGCCGCTTTGTCGAATTCTATGGCCCCGGCCTTGATGCGCTGACGCTGGCCGACCGTGCCACCATCGCCAACATGGCACCCGAATATGGTGCCACCTGCGGCTTTTTCCCGATCGACGAGGCAACGCTCGATTACATGCGCCTGTCGGGACGCGACGACGCCCGTGTCGCGCTGGTCAAGGCCTATGCCCAGGCGCAGGGCCTGTGGCGCGAGGCGACCACCCCCGATCCGGTGTTCACCGACACGCTGGAGCTGGACCTGGGCACCGTGCTGCCCTCGCTCGCCGGGCCGCGCCGGCCGCAGGACAAGGTGCTGCTGTCGAACGCCAAGGCGGCGTTTGAGGGCGAGCTGGCCGGCGGTTACAAAAAGGCCGATCTGATGACGCAGCGCGTCGCGGTCGGCGGCGCCAATTTCGATATCGGCCACGGCGATGTGGTGATTGCGGCGATCACCAGCTGCACCAACACATCGAACCCCAATGTGCTCGTCGCCGCCGGGCTGGTGGCCAGGAAGGCGCATGCGCTGGGCCTGAAGACCAAGCCCTGGGTGAAGACCAGCCTGGCGCCGGGGTCCAAGGTCGTCACCGATTATTTCGCCAAAAGCGGATTGCAGACCGATCTTGATGCGCTGGGCTTCAACCTGGTCGGCTATGGCTGCACCACCTGCATCGGCAATTCCGGGCCCTTGCCTGAGGCGATTTCGGAAAGCATCAACAGCAGCGATATCGTCGCCGCCTCGGTGTTGTCGGGCAACCGCAATTTCGAAGGCCGGGTGTCGCCTGATGTGAAGGCCAATTATCTCGCATCACCGCCGCTGGTCGTTGCCTATGCGCTGGCCGGCACGATCCGCAAGGATCTGACCACCGAAGCGATCGGCGAAGGCAGCGATGGCCAGCCGGTGTTCCTGAAGGACATCTGGCCGACCAACCAGGAAGTTGCCGCCATGGTGTTGTCATCGGTCACCGCCGGCATGTTCCGCGAACGCTATTCGGATGTCTTCCTGGGCGATGAACGGTGGCAGGCGATCAAGGTGGAAGGCGGTGCGACCTATCGCTGGAACGCCGCTTCAACTTATGTGCAGAACCCGCCCTATTTCGATGGCATGACGATGACGCCGATGCCGACGCAGGATATTCGCGGTGCCCGGCCGCTGGCGATTTTCGGCGATTCGATCACAACCGATCACATCTCCCCGGCCGGCAGCATCAAGGAAGCTTCACCGGCGGGGCGCTATTTGTCCGAACGCCAGGTCAGCCGCGCCGAATTCAATTCCTATGGCGCGCGCCGCGGCACCCATGAGGTGATGATGCGCGGCACCTTCGCCAATATCCGCATCCGCAACGAAATGCTGCCGGGCGTCGAAGGCGGGGTGACCAAGCACATCCCGTCGGGCGAACAGCTGGCGATCTTCGACGCCGCCGAACGTTACCGCGCCGAAGGCACGGCGCTGGTCGTCGTCGCCGGCAAGGAATATGGCACCGGTTCGTCGCGCGACTGGGCGGCGAAGGGCACGACATTGCTCGGGGTGCGCGCCGTCATCGCCGAAAGTTTCGAACGCATCCACCGGTCGAACCTGGTGGGCATGGGGGTGCTGCCCTTGCAGTTTGATGATGGTGTCGATCGCAAGACGCTGGGCCTGGATGGCAGCGAAAGCTTTGACATCGAAGGCGTCGCAACCCTGAAGCCGCGGCAGATGGTGACGGTGCATGTCACCCGTGCCGACGGCAGCACCGCCAGTTTCGAAACCCGCTGCCGCATCGATACCGAACAGGAACTGGAATATTTCTACGCTGGCGGCATTCTGCCCTATGTGCTGCGCAAGCTGGCGGCGTAGCGCTTTGCAGGACAGTGCGGGGCATTTTGCCACATAAACGTTTCGTTATGCATTCTTTTGTTGCGCAATGCGGCCAAATTCGGTTTGATGCCATCAGGGTCATCGCCGGGAGGGCGGTGTAACAGGGGAAGCGCATGTTCAACAGGTTGGTAAGTGGCGTTGTTTTTTCGGCAGCGCTTTTATTCTCTGGGGCGTCGATGGCGGCGCAAACGCCCGTCAAGATAAATTTGATCAATGTCGGCGGTGCCGAAGCCGGCACCGAAGCCTTTCAGGGCTTCAAGACCGCCGCGAAATTCTGGCAGGACCATCTGACGACGTCGCAGCCAACGACGATCAACATCCTGGTCGGCTTCCAGTCGCTGGGCCCGAATATTCTCGGCCAGACCGGCAGTTCCTTTACCTCCAAGGCAGTGCAATCGATCGAAAGCCGTATCATCAACCGCCAATATGGCAGCTTTGATGCCCAGGCCGCTGCCAACCTGCCCGGCCTGTCAGCAGGCCAGCTGGGCGTCGGCGCGCTCGATGTTTACACGCCCGGCTATACCGGCACCTATAGCAACGGTTCGCCCTATGGTATCGACAATAGCACCAAGGTTTATGATACCGATGGCAGCTATAACAACAGTGTCATCGGCCTGACGACCGCCAATGCCAAGGCGCTGGGGTACAGCTCGACGTCGCGCAGCATCGATGCGTCGATCACCTTCAGCTCGGATTTCAATTTCGATTTCGATCCGACCAATGGCATCAGCACCGGCACATATGATTTCATCGCCGTCGCGACCCATGAAATCGGCCACGCGCTGGGTTTCGTCAGCGGCGTCGATGATTATGACGTGCTCGGCACCGGCGGCCCGGCCGCCAATGAGGTCTGCCTGTCCGATGGCACGCTGTGCAAGGACTATCCGGCCAATAATGACTGGTTCGGCGAAACACTCGATCTGTTCCGCTACAGCGCCAGCGGTGCGCTCGATTGGACGACGAACACCGCCAGCTATTTCTCGGTGGACAAGGGCACTTCGGCCTATCTGAACGGCTATATGGCTACCGGCGCCTATACCGGTGACGGCGACCAGGCCTCGCATTGGAAGGCGCCGATCGCGCCGCCCTATTGCTCGGGCCTGCTCGGCATCATGAACCCCTATGCGTGCAGCCGCACCAACGGCATCGTCACTTCGCTGGACTTTGCCGCGCTCGATGCCATCGGCTGGAACACCAATGTCGATGTCGGCAACAACCCGACCTTGGCGTTCAACACCTCCGGCTTCGCCAGCTATGTGCCGGAACCAGCCAATTGGGCGCTGCTGATCTTCGGGTTCGGCCTGGCCGGCACCGCAATGCGGCGTCAGCGCCAGGCGGCGATCGGCTGAACCAGCCGATCGCATACCATCTTCCCGG
>JANYCM010000218.1 GCA_025360285.1 Sphingomonadales bacterium | reverse complement strand
GGCGGCGATTGGGGCGATGCCTTTGCCGTGCTGGCGGTTTCGGGTGCGAACGCGCTGGCGCAGCCGCTGGCCGAAGCGATGCTGGCGGCGCATCTGCTCGCCCGCGCCGGGATGGCACTGCCTGCCGGGCTCGTCAGCATCGGCAGCGGCGGCGGGCGCTTTCTCGGCGGTAAATTCACCGGCTGGGTGGCACCGGTGCCCTGGGGGCGTGATGCCGATCATGTCGTCGCGACCATCGATACCGGCGGCGACGAGCCGGTCATGCTATTGCTGCCACGCGGCACCGTGACCGCCGGCACCAGCCCGGCAGGCGAGCCGCGCGACCGGCTGGACTATAGCGGGATCGCAGCTGTCCGACTCGGCGAGGCGGATCATCGGCTTTACGGTGCTTTCCTGCGCACCGGACAGTCGGCCGGCGCCCTGGCGGCGGTTCTGACGCTGTGTGTCGATCACGTCAATATACGGGTGCAATTCGGCAAACCGCTCGCCAAGCTCCAGGCTGTCCAGCAATCGCTGGCGGTGCTCGCCGAGGAAGTCGCGGCGGTGCAGATGGCGGGCGCGGCCGCCGCGGGGGCGCTTGATCGCGGCGGTGGCGCCTTTGAAATGATGGCAGCAAAGCTGCGCGCCAATATGGCGATCCACAAGGGCGTTGCTCTGGCGCATCAGGTGCACGGTGCAATCGGCTTCACCCAGGACTATCCGCTGCACCGCCTGACCCGCCGGCTGATTGGCTGGCGATCGGATTATGGCGGTGACCGCTGGGCCGAAATGTTGGGCGAGGCCACACTTTCGGCGCCGGGTGCGGCGCTTTGGGCGGATATGACACAGCGCGGCGAGGGTTAAGCCAGGCCGCGCACCAGCGCCAGCACCTCGGCCGCACGATCCTTGTGACAGATCAGCAAATCCGGCAGCAACGGATCGACGCGATTATAGACAAGCGGCGACCCATCGACCCGGCTGGCATGAAGTCCGGCGGCCAGCGCCACGGCGGCCGGGGCGCAATTGTCCCATTCATATTGGCCGCCGGTGTGAAGGTAGATATCGGCCTCACCGCGCAGCACTGCCATGGCCTTCGCCCCGGCGCTGCCCATCGCCACCAGTTCGGCGCCCAGTGCCTTTGCCACCGCGACGGCTTCAGGCGCCGGGCGGGTGCGGCTGACCAGCATCCGCAGCGGTTGCGATTCCGGCCGCAGCGCCGGTGGTGATTCAGTGCAGAAACAGGCGCCCAGCGCCGGCAGCGCCACGGCGCCCTGCGCGGCGACACCATCGATGCTGAGGCCGACATGCACTGCCCAGTCATCGCGGCGCTCGCCATATTCGCGGGTGCCATCGAGCGGATCGACGATCCATATACGCTTGGATGTGAGCCGTGCCGGATCGGCGGCCTCCTCCTCACTCAGGATCGCGTCATCGGGCCGTTCACGACGCAGGGCATCAAGAATCAGGCGGTTGGCGGCGCGGTCGCCTTCGTCACCCAGCGCTTTGGCGTTGGTGTCTTCGTTGTCGCGCAGCCGCAGCAGCAGCTTGCCGGCCGCCGTGGCGAGTGCACGGGCAAGGGCCGCGTCAGTGAGGCTCATGCCCGGCTGGCCAGGGTGCCGCCGGCTGCCCCGGCGGCGACTCGCCCCGCCCAGGACGCAGCGAACAGCCATTCAAAGGCGATGCCGCCAGCCAGGACGATACTGGCATCGAGCGCCGCCACTGCCAGGCCGATGCCCGCGCCATGCGCGATTTTGCGCGGCGACGGCCGCACAGCCCACCATGCCGCCAGCATGGTCGCAGCGGCGCCAGCCAGAGGCCCCACCCATTGCCCCAATCGGTTGGCCAGTGTCTCGGGCGCTTCGGCCGCTTGGCCACCCACAAGCGCCACCAGCAACACCAGCAGCAGCACCGGAGCGATTTCAGCTGCGATGACGGCCCCCGCCGAACGCGCAAACAGGCTCTTCATCCGATAAGCCTTTCGACGATCATGCGAGCCGCATCGTCGGCGCTCATCGCCGTGGTGTCGATGCGCATTTCAGGGGCTTCCGGCGCTTCATACGGGCTGTCGATACCGGTGAAATTCTTCAACTGGCCAGCGCGGGCCTTTTTATACAGACCCTTTACGTCGCGCGCCTCGGCCTCGGCGAGCGGTGTGTCGATGTGAATTTCGATGAATTCGCCGGGCGCCATCATGTCGCGCACCATCTGGCGTTCGACGCGGAACGGCGAAATGAAGGCGGTGATAACGATCAGCCCGGCATCGGTCATCAGCTTCGCCACTTCGCCGACACGGCGGATATTCTCGATGCGGTCGGCATCCGTAAACCCCAGATCCTTGTTCAGCCCGTGGCGGACATTGTCGCCATCGAGCAGGAATGTGTGGCGGTTCATTCGGTGCAGCTGCTTTTCGACCAGGTTGGCGATCGTCGATTTGCCGGCGCCCGACAGCCCGGTCAGCCACAGCACGGCGGCCTGCTGGTTCTTCAGCGCTGCATGAGCCTGGCGCGTTACGTCGGTCGCCTGGAGATGGATGTTCTGTGACCGCCGCAGCGCGAAATTGATCATGCCGGCAGCGACTGTGGCGTTGCTCAGCCGGTCGATAAGGATGAAGCCGCCCAGTTCGCGGCTGTCGGCATAGGGTTCGAACACCAACGGTGCGGCAGTGGTCAGCGGCACCACACCAATGGCGTTCATCTCCAGCGTCTTGGCCGCCAGCTGTTCCAGCGTGTTGACGTTGAACTGATATTTCGGCGTTTGCACCGTCGCCGTCACCGTCTGGGTGCCCAGCTTGAGCAGGTACGACCGGCCGGGCAGCAGCGCTTCCTCGGCCATCCAGACAAGCGTCGCCTCGAACTGGTCGGCGACCTGCGGCGGATCCTCAGCGGCGGCGATGACATTGCCGCGTGAACAATCGACTTCATCAGCCAGGGTCAGCGTCACCGCCGTCCCAGCCACGGCGACATCGCTGTCGCCAGCCGGCGTGACGATGCGCGCCACCGTGGTTGTCCGCCCCGAGGGCAGGATGCGCACCTTGTCGCCAGGGGCTACCGTGCCGCTGCTGATCGTGCCGGCAAAGCCGCGGAAATCGAGATTGGGCCGGTTGACCCATTGCACCGGCAGGCGGAACGGCCGCGCCAGATCGGCATCGGTGGTGACCTCGACTTGCTCCAGCCAGCCGAGCAGTGTTGGCCCTTCATACCAGGACGTGTGTGCCGACAGCGATGTGATGTTATCGCCGCCCAGACCCGAAATCGGCACTGCCGCCACATCCTCCAGCCCGATGTCCGTAGCAAAGGCGCGATAATCGGCGACGATCGCGTCGAATCTGTCCTGATCAAAGCCGACCAGGTCCATCTTGTTCACCGCCAGCACGACATGGCGGATGCCGATCAGCTTCGCAATA
>JANYCM010000210.1 GCA_025360285.1 Sphingomonadales bacterium | reverse complement strand
TGCGGGAACGGAATGCGCACATCCAGGTGCCGGCGTTCCTTCCATAGCTGGAATTCTCCCGGCGTGTCGCCGCTGTCCGCGCCGATTTCGAACATGGTGACGATGACGGCGCGCACCGGCAACGGGTGGGCGCAGGCGCCGCCGGGCCGGCAGGGCGCGTGCGGCCGGTGCTTCGCCGCCACGGCACCAGAACCGGCCAGCAAAAGGGCGATCCCGGCGGCTGTGATAGCGCGTATCAGCCAGCGCATCGTGTGCCCTTTAACAAACGCCTGACCGGGAGGCAGCCTTGGGCTGCCCCCGGCCAGCATCAGAACTTGTAGCCGACCGTTGCCTGGAAGCTGCGCGGTTTCTCCGGCAACACGATGGTGCTGCCAAATAATTCCGTGAAGTTGGCGCGGAAATAGGTAACGTTGGTCGCGTTCTTCACAACGACGCGGAACAGCCATTTGTCCTTCTCATAGGACGCGCCAAGATCCAGCAGCGTATAGGCCGGCAGCTTGACAACCATTGACTGACCCGAAAACACCGAATCGACATGAACGATGCTGCCGCTCAGCGCGATGCCATTGTCAAACGCATAGGTCGCCGTCGCCGAATAAAGGTTGGTCGGAATGCCCTGACGGCGCGAGGCTTCCTTGTTGGGGATCGGCACCAGGCCGCCCGGCTGACCACCCAGGAAAAGTGCCGGGTTGGTGACGTTGATCAGATCCTGGATGCCGAAGAAGCTGAAGGTCGAACCAGCATCGAGGAAGGTCAGGTTATAGACCTTGGTGCGGGTATAGGCCGCGGTGAGCAGCAGATGCCGGTCAACCGACCAGCGGGCCTCGGCCTCGATACCGCGGGTCTGCACCGACTGGTTGACCGTTGATGACTGGATATTGTGATCAACGCGTTCCTGGTCATAGATCGACAGCGCGGCGTAAAGCTTGCCGCCCAGCCAACTGCCCTTGATGCCGCCTTCATACAGTTTGGAGGCGGTGATAAAAGTGCCGGCAATGGCGTCGCTCGCAGCGACTTCGGAACCCTGGCCGGCGATCACCGTCGTCTGGCGCGATAAAGTCACATAGGGGATCAAACCCAGCGGCAGCTTGTAAGAAACGCTGGCATTCCATGACCAGCCGCCCTTGCTGCCCGATCCGGAGAGGATCGCCGGGGCCACGCGCAGCTTGCTCGGCACGTTCGTCGAAGTCACGTCGATCTTGTCGTACCGCGCGCCGAGGATGACATCGAGACCGAAATCAAAGTCAAAATCGGCAAGGCCGGCGAGGCCATAATCGGTGTAATGCCCGGTCAGATAATTGGAATATTGGCAGCCGCATTCATTCGACAAGAGCCGGTCGGACAGCGGTGTATAGCCCACCGACAGATCAACGCGGTGGAAATATTCAAAGTTGAAATCATCGCCGTGCAAGAAATTGGTGTAACGGATCGACGGCGACACCTGGAGGGAGAATTTGCCCGCTTCGGTTCGGAAGGTCTTCGACGCGACGATCTTGTCCTCGATCACATAGCTATTATGGAATTGCGAGAAGCCATAGGCATTGTTGTTGACGTTCTTGATACCATCGTAAAACAGCTGGTTCTTGATTTCGAGGTCATTGCCGCCATCGAAGATGATGTCGAAATAGGCCGTGGTTGCCTTGTTGGTCAGGATGTCGTTCGGCCCGGTCAGCACATCCTTGCGGCTGAGCGTCGTGGTGCCGACGTTCTGCAGCGCCAGATAGGGATAAGCCGCGGTGAAACAGGCGTTGGTGAAGGACGCGGCCGACACCGGCGAGGTGTTCGGGGTCGTCGTCCCCGCCGGGCAACCAAAGGTGCCGAAGGGCGAAAAATTGCCGACGGCCTGGAACTCACCCGGCGAAATCTGGCCGTCGCCGTTGGTGTCGAGCGGCTTGGCGCTGCCGGTAATATAGGTGCCCTTGTCGACCAGTGCCTGGGTCAGCCGGTTCCAGCCGCCATTCTGCTGGCCATCATATTTCTGGTACATGCCGCCGAATTCGATGCGGACGCTATCGGTAATCTGATTGTCGAACGCCGCTTGCAGGATCGTCTGTTTGGTTGACATGTTGCGGTAATAGCTGCCCGAATCCTCGATTTCGGCATAAAGGCTGTAGCCGAATTCGGAATCGCCGATACGCGCCGGCCCGCGCACTTCCGCTTTCAGGACATTCTTGTCCCAACTGCCTGTCGTGTAGCTGATCTGGCCTTCGGCATGGTCCATCAACGCGCCGCCTTTGACGCGCGCCGATTTCGGCACGAAATTCATGTAACCGCCGGTCTTCGACGGACCGTAGATCGGCGATGACGGGCCGCGCACGATGTCGATGCGATCGGACGCGCCGATCGGCGTCGGATAATTGCCCGGATTGTCGAGGCGCCGCACACCGCGGAAGTAGACTTCGCCCGGCGTGCCGCGAATATCCAGCGCGCCGCCGACGCCGAAGAAGGAATTGGTGAAGGTGCCCGGCGCCTGGGCGACGAGATCATAGATGTCGGTAATGCCGAAGCGTTCCATCTGTTCGCCGCTGATCGTCGAAGCGGAACGCGGCGTTTCAACCAGCGTCTTGTTGAAACCGAAGATGGTGCCGACATCCTTGCTGGGCAGCGCGCCGAGCGAGCCGGTGACGACGATTTCCGCCGGTTCGGCAGGGGCATCGGCAATCTTGGTAACCTGCGACAAGGCAGGCGACGTTATTGCAGTGCCACCAAGCAAACCCGCCGCCACGACAACCAGCCGCCGATGCTGCCTGCGGCCTGGCGTCCGGCTATCGTCCATCCGACCAATGCTTTGAATTAAAACCATTATCTTCATGCCCCCTTGGTTGAACGTTAAGAATCCCCGGTCTCTCAACGCTTAGTTCATCAATGCCGCACCATGCTCGCCCGGCCATTCTCCAGCAAAAAAATGCTGCAATGCAGCAGCGTAATATTGCCATTCCGTTACTGTAAAGAAAAACTTTTGCCCGGCGCGACGTTGGCGGCGCTGGTGTCCAAAATGCCACAGGAACGGGTTTTGAGCGGGGGTGACATCCAAAAATCGCATCCGGGCGCCACCGGCTCCGGGCATTTTTACGTCAGCAATCACGCCTGCCCCCTGCCCCGGATTGGCCATCAACGCGGCAAGGCCCTCGCCCCGTCCCTCACAGCGCCGCCCAATCCTGCAATTGATTAGGGTCCGGACATGATGCTATCAAATGCAATGAATCCTACGGACCGTTGCAAAAAACAGAGGGGTTGATGCCGGCGTTTTCGCGCTTCCTGCGCTATTTCATGGCCGTCGGGCGGCTCGGGTCCATCCGCAAGGCTGCCGATGTGCTCAACGTCTCGGCATCGGCGATTGACCGGCAGATCCTGAACGTCGAGGCCGATATCGGCATGGCGCTGTTCGAACGCCTGCCGACCGGGTTGCGGCTGACGGCAGCCGGCGAAATCATGATGGCTGCCGGCATCGGCTGGCAAAAGAAGCTTGTCGATGTCCGCGCCCAGATCGAAGATTTGCGCGGCCTCAAACGCGGCCATGTCGATATCGCCATCATCGATGCCCTGGCCAAGGGCTATGTCCCCGGCGTCATCAAATCGATCCAAAGCCGCTATCCCGGAATCACCATCGGCGTGAAGGTGCTGAACAATGATGCCGTGCGCCTGGCGATCATGAATGGTGATGTGGATTTCGGCATCTTCTTTGAACCACAATCCTTCCGCGGCATCACCGTGCGCGCCTTTGTCGATGTCGTGCTCGGCCTGTTGACGCCGCCCGGTCATCCGCTCGGCCAGCAGCCGGAGGCGCGGTTTTCGGCCTGTGCCGGCTCTGCACTGATCGTGCCCGCCGAACCGCTGGCCGTCTGCCAGCAGATCGCCGTTCTGGAGGGCATCACCGGGGTGGTGCTCGATAAGACCGTCAGCTCCGACAATATCCAGATGATCACCTCGCTGGTGCTGCAGGGCGTCGGCATCGGCATATTGACGTCGATCGACGTCACCACCGAAGTCCGGCGCGGGCTGCTCAGCTTCACCAGGATATCCGATTCGATCCTGCGGCCGATGATTCTGGCGCTGTGCACATCGGCATCGCGCACCCCCTCCTACGCCGCCGGCATCGTGCTGCGCGAGATCGAGAATGGCTTTGCCCAACTAAGCTATCCGGCGTCGATGCAAAGCGTGGCGGATGATGCCTGACCGTGCCACCCGGATTGCCCTGTCGCCGCGCGCAGGATAACCGCAACGCTTGGCCGTTTTACCCGATGGATTCGCCCGCATGACCGCTGCCCCGGACCTGTTCTATATCCCTTATGAAAGCCTGCTCGCCGATGTGCGCACCCTGGCAGGGCAGATCGCACGCAGCGACTGGCAACCGGATTTCGTTATCGGCATCGGCCGCGGCGGGCTGGTCCCCGCTGTTTATATCTCGCACCAGCTGGCCCTGCCGATGCTGTCGGTCGATCATTCCTCAAAAGTCCCGGGCTTTGCCGACGAACTGCTCGGCAAGGTCGCGGAAAAAAGCGCTGCGGGGACGCGGCTCCTGTTCGTTGATGACATCAACGACAGCGGCGGGACCATCGATTATATCCGGCAGCTGCTGGCCCAAAATGGCGGCGACACCGGCAATCTGCGCTTCGCCGTCGTCATCAACAACAGCCGGTCGAAAGTCTCGGTCGATTATTGGGCCCAGATGATCGACCGCACCGAAGACAAGCGCTGGTTCGTCTTCCCCTGGGAGGCAGTCGGCGCCAATGACACGATCGTGGAAGAAGCGCTTTCGGTGCCCGAACGACTGGCGTGAACCCACAACGCCCTCCCCCTTGCGGGGAGGGCGTTGTGGCTTCGACCAATACGCGGCAATCTTATTCCCGCCGCCTCACATTCCCCGCCATCAGCCGCACCATCAACGCCTCCAGCCGCGCCGGATCGACAGCCCGCACCACCTCGGCGCGCTGTTCGCCCAGCCCCGGCTGATAGCCGTCACGCCATGACAGCGTATCACCATAGCTCGCGGTGAACGCCGTATCATAATCCACAAACAGGCTTTCCCGGTCAGTAATCATTGTCGGATCGAGCCAGACCCCGGCGGCTATTTCGTCCCACAACGGAAAGCCCGGTTCCATCCCGGCGATGAACCTGGCAAGCTCCGGCCGTGCCACCTTCGCCAGCCGCTCAATCAGATCAGGCCGCAGCTGCGTCGCTGTCGAGGCATCGGCCGGCACGATCGTCAGCCGCGGCCAGAGGCTGTGCGACACGATGCTGGCAGCTTCGGGATCGAAGCGGGCGTTGAACTCCCGCCGCGGTGAATTGCCGAATTCCCGGGCAAATTCGGTCGCCGATCGATTGTCCAACTGTTGGCGCGGGTTGAAGCTGCCGCCCATGTAAATCAACTGCTTCACATGACTGGCAAAGCCCGGATCGAGCCGCTGCGCCAGCGCCAGATTGGTCAGCGGCCCGGCGGCGATGATCGTCACCTCGCCGGGATAGCGCCGCACCATGCGGATGAGGAAATTGGCGGCGATCTCGTCCGCCGCCCTGGTGTGCGGGTTGCCGCCAGGCAGATCGACCGCATCATCGGGGCCGAAATGCCGCGGTGTGCTCTGCCGGGTCGGTTCGACCCACTGCCGCATCCAGGCGCCCTTCCAGGTCAGCTTGCCATACAACGCCTCCCAGCGTTCGGTGCGGGCTTCGCTGTTGAGCAGCGGAAAGCTGGCCCCCGGCACCACCGGCACATCGGTTCGCCCGGCGATTTCGAGCCCGCGCAGCGCCATCGCCGTGGCGCGATTGGCCCAGGCATTGCCGGAGACCGTGGTGATGCCCAGCACATCGACATCATCGGCGGCAAGCAGCATCAGATGCATCAGCGCAAAGCCTTCATCATCGATGATGACCTTGCGGCGCGGTTCCGCCGCCGCGGCACTGGCCAGCAGCAGAACGCACAACAGCGCCATCAATTGGCGAACAGCGGCGTACATCAGTGCGTTGCCAGAAAGGCGTCGAGGCGTTGCAGATGCCGCGCGATTGCCGGCGGCGGCAGGAAAGATCCGGTCAGGCTGTTACGCGCCAACACGCCCAGATCGACCTTGCCCAGGCCCCGGCCATGCGCCACGGCGCGGAAATTATCGGCGATATAGCCGCCAAAATACGCCGGATCGTCGGAATTGATCGTGGCACGCAGCCCCAGTGCCAGCATCCGGTCGATGGGATGATCCTCGATCGCCGGCACCACGCACAGCTTGACGTTGGACAACGGGCAGACCGTCAGGGTCATG
>JANYCM010000190.1 GCA_025360285.1 Sphingomonadales bacterium | reverse complement strand
TTCGCCATGCTGGCCGGCGACGACAATGATGTGATCGACAAGAAGAACCTGCCACCGCTGCCCGAGGGCGGCCGGCGACGGTAGAACACGCCCGTCATCCCAGCAGAAGCTGGGATGACGGGAAGGTTCGACGTAGCGCCACCACGCTTCGGCGCGCGCTCTACCCCGATGGCAACAGCAAACTCGCATCCCCATAAGAATAAAACCGATACCCCCCCGCAATCGCATGGGCATAGGCCGCCTGCATCACATCTCGCCCCATCAGCGCGCTGACCAGCATGAACAACGTCGATCTGGGCAGGTGAAAATTGGTCACCAGGCCATCGATGGCGCCAAAGCGATAGCCCGGCGTGATGAAGATCGCCGTGTCGCCGGTGAAGGCCCGGATTTTGGCCGCCGCCACCGCCGATTCGAGCAGGCGCAGCGAGGTGGTGCCGACCGCGATCACCCGGCCACCGGCGGCGCGCGCCGCGTTCAGACGGGCCGCCGTCGCCGCATCGATGCTGCCCCATTCGGCGTGCATCAGATGGTCGTCGGTATCTTCGGCCTTGACCGGCAGGAAGGTGCCGGCGCCAACGTGCAGCGTTACCGTCTCCCTGCCCACGCCGGCCGCCGCCAGCGCCGTCCATAGCGCCGGGGTGAAGTGCAGCCCGGCGGTCGGCGCCGCCACCGCGCCGTCCTTGGCCGCGTGCAGCGTCTGGTAATCCGCCGCATCGCGCTCGTCAGTCGGGCGCTTCGACGCGATATAGGGCGGCAGCGGCATCTGGCCCGCCGCGGCCATCGCGACCTCGATGGGGCCATCGGCGTGGAAGCGCCACAGCACGGCGCCTTCGTCACCGCGTTCGACCACCAGTCCGTTCAGGCCCGCGCCGAAATCGACGCTATCCCCCACCCGCAGCCGCCGGGCGTTGCGCACGAAACTCCACCAGCGATCGGCGGCCTCGCGCTTGTGCAGGGTGACGCCGATTCGCGCCGCGCCCTTCTGGCCGTGGAGCTGCGCCGGGATCACCCTGGTGTCATTGACCACCAGCACATCGCCGGCGCGCAGGCGGCCGGGGAGATCACGCACCGTCAGATCGGCCAGCGTGTCGCCGCGCACTTCCAGCAGCCGCGCCGCGTCGCGCGGGCTGACCGGGCGCAGGGCGATGCGTTCGGGGGGCAGGTCGAAATCAAAGTCGGCGACGCGCATTTTAGAGCCTCCGGCGGCTGGGGCCGGCGGCCCCAGACCCCGTTTGTAGGGGTTTTTCCGGTGGCTTACCTGAAATCCCCGGCGGCGCTATCCGGATTCCCCGGTCCCGCTCCCCTCACGCCCGGTGCTTGACCTTTCCGGCGGGTGTTTTCGCCGGCGGCAACCCCGGAATCGCCGGCGGGGGCGGGGTAACCGGGGCCACGGCAGCGGCCGGCGGGGTGGGGATCGGCGTGGCCGGCGGCGGCGGCGGCACCTTGTCGGCAGCGATCGAAGCCTTCAAGATTTTCGATGGATTTTCAGGCGGTTCGCCGCGTTCAATGGCATCGACAAAGTTCATGCCGGCGGTCACCCGGCCCCAGATCGTATAGCTGCGATCCAGTTTCAGCACCGGTTGGAAAACAATGTAAAACTGGCTATTGGCACTGTCTTCCGACTTGGCGCGCGCCATCGCAACAGCACCGCGGACATGCGGCAGATCATTGAATTCGGCAACAAGATCAGGGAGTTTCGATCCGCCCTGGCCAGTGCCGGTGGGGTCCCCCCCCTGCGCCATGAAGCCATCGATGACGCGGTGGAAGATCGTGCCATCATAAAAGCCCTGCCGCACCAGCGTGCGGATGCGCTCGACATGTTTGGGCGCCACATCGGGCCGCATCTGGATCGTCACCCGGCCGCCGGTCGACAGGTCCAGGTAAAGAATGTCCTCGGGCGGCACCACCTGCAAGGTGCCGGCGATGTTGGACGGCGGTGCCATCTTGGGCAGCACCGGCAGCGGCTTGAAATCGGCCTTGGACGGCCCCTGCTGGGCGGTCGCCGCCATACTCCAGCCCAGGGTGAGCAGGATGAACAAAATCAGGCGCTTGTACACGAACATCAGGATCCCCGGACGCCAGTTTCCGCCACGCGCGCCACCACATCGGCGGCCACCCTGGGCGTCACGAACTTGCGGATATCGCCGCCATACATCGCAATTTCCTTGACCAGCCGCGACGCGATCGGCTGCAACGCCACATCGGCCATCAGGAACACCGTCTCGATGCGGCTGTTGAGCTGCTGGTTCATGCCAGCCATTTGATATTCATACTCAAAATCCGCCACGGCACGAAGCCCGCGGATGATGACAGTGGCGCCCTGCACCTCGGCAAACTTCATCAGCAAGGCATCGAATTCGACGACGGATACCCCCGGGATGCTCTCCACCTCCCGCAAAACCTGCGCCTTGCGTTCGGCAAGGCTGAACATCGGCGATTTCGACGGGTTGGTGGCGACGCCGATAACCAGCTGATCGACGAGCTTGGCGCCGCGCCGGATGATGTCCATATGCCCCAAGGTGACGGGGTCGAAGGTTCCGGGATAGACACCAATGCGCATGGCAGGCCCCTAGCGATCACGCTCGATGGCGAAGCGGGCGATGGCCCGCAGCAGGTCCGCCTCCTCGCCGAAACCCTGGAGGTGGGTGATGGCCTGGTCGATCAGCATCGTCGCCTGGGTGCGGGCGCGTTCGACCCCGAGCAGCGACACAAAGGTCGCCTTGCCGGCCGCCGCATCCTTGCCCACCGCCTTGCCGGTCTTGGCGGAAGAGCCTTCAACATCAAGCAGATCGTCGGCAATCTGAAAGGCCAGACCCAGATCCCGGGCATAGCCGCGCAAGGGCGTGCGCTGGGCATCGGGAATGCGCCCCATGATCGCGCCGGCTTCAAGGCAAAAGCCGATCAGCGCGCCGGTCTTCAACTGCTGGAGCCGGGTGACGCCGGCCAGATCATAAAGCTCATGCTCGGCGACCAGATCCATCATCTGGCCGCCCGCCATGCCCGACGGGCCGGAGGCGACGGCCAGTTCGGTGACCAGTTCGGCGCGGGCAAAAGGGTCTTCATGCGTTGCGGGATCGGCAAGGATTTCAAAGGCTAGCGCATGGAGCGAATCGCCGGCGAGCACCGCGGTTGCTTCGTCATAGGCCTTGTGGACCGTCGGCTTGCCGCGCCGCAAATCATCATCATCCATGCACGGCAGATCGTCATGGACAAGGCTGTAACAATGCACGCATTCGATGGCGAGCGCGACCCGCAGCGCCCGTTCGCGATCGACATGAAACAGATCGCACGATGCCACCACCAGCAACGGCCGCATTCGCTTGCCGCCGCCGATCACCGCATGGCGCATGGCATTGAAAAGCTGCGCGCGGCTGTCCGGCGGCACCGGCAACAGCCGGTCGAAACGCTGGTCCATGGCATTGCCAATGGCATCCAGCGCCGGTTTAAGACTGATCGACGCTTGGACCATAGCCGTTGCGGAACCTATTGATTTGGAGGGGAAACCGGGTCAAACGGCCGCGTCGCCACGGCCTCCCCGGCGTCATTTTGCTGGATCGCTTCGATGCGCGCTGCGGCATCGGCCAGCTTGGCATCGCAATGCGCCTTCAAACTCTGGCCTTCGGTATACAGCCCGATCGAATCCTCCAGGCTCGCCTCACCGCTTTCCAGCCGGTGGACGATGGTTTCAAGGCGCTTCAGGGCGTCCTCGAAGCTGAGACTGGCAAGCGCGTCGGCATTCATGCGGCGTGTTTGAACGGGCGCGCCGACACGGTCAAGCCGGCAGCGCCAGCGCCCCGGCCTTTCCGCCTTGCCATCGGCGCTGACACGGCGGACGATGCTGCCCAAACCAAGGCCCTTGGGGAGGAAAAGTTCATGACAACAACCGCCATCGCCGCCGTGCTGCGCGCCCGCGGCCAGCCCTATGTGCTTGAAAAGGTGGAACTCGCCGATCCGGGGCCGGGCCAGATTTTGATCAGGATCCGCGCCTGCGGCATCTGCTACACCGATATCGGCGTCCAGAATTACGAACAGGGCCTGCCGCTGCCGCAAGTGCTGGGCCATGAAGGCGCCGGCGAGGTCATCGCCATCGGTGCCGGCGTCACCAGCGTGGTGCCCGGCGACCGGGTGGTGCTGAGCTATGCCTCATGCGGGTCATGCCCCAGCTGCGCCAGCGCGGCACCGCAATATTGCGCGCAGTTCATGGCGCTCAACTATGCCGGCCGCCTTCCCGATGGCCGGGCACCGATGCAGGGCCATGACGGCCCGGTGTTCGGGGCGTTCTTCGGACAATCCTCCTTCGCCAACCATGCCTTGGCCTATGAACGCAACACCGTGAAGGTGGCGGACGATCTGTCCTGGGCCAGCCTGGCGCCCTTTGGCTGCGGCATGCAGACCGGGGCCGGCACCGTCATCAACAGCCTGAAACCCCGCGCTGGCCAGGCGCTGGCGGTGTTCGGCACCGGCAGCGTCGGGCTGGCCGCGCTGATGGCCGCGACCAACCTTGGCTGCACGCCGCTGATCGCTGTTGACAAGAACCCCGACCGGCTGGCGCTGGCGCTGACACTGGGTGCCACCCACAGCATCCTGTCGGATGGCCGTGACATCACCGCGGCCTTGCGCGCCATCTGCCCGGATGGCGTCCATCATATCGTCGATACCAGCGGGGTTGGCCCATTGATCCGCGCCGGCATTGAGGCGCTGGCATCGCGCGGCCAGCTCGCCATGCTGGCGGTAACGCCGCCGGGCACTGAAATCACCATCAACCCCAACATGTTGCTGGGCGGGCGGGCGCTGCGCGGCGCCGTCGAAGGCGATGCCGATCCGCGCCAGTTCATCCCCTTCCTGATCGATCTTCACCGCACCGGCCGCTTTCCGCATGACAGGCTGATCACCCCCTACCCCTTTGCCGCGATCAACGACGCCGTGGCAGACATGCGTGCCGGCCGCGCCATCAAGCCGGTGCTGATCATGGATTGAAGGTAAGGCGCTTCACGGGTGGCGCTGCCTGCCGCCGCCGCTATAACCGCCGCCATGGCCGAACCGAACCTCCACTCAGACAGCGACGTGCCGCGGGAGGCGCTGGAGGAAGGCCGCCTGTCGCGCAGCTTTGTCGCCCAGGTGCTGGCGGCACTCGATTCGCATGATGACGAGGCGGCGCGTACCCTGGTCGCGCCGCTGCATCCGGCTGATATCGCCGATCTTTTCGCCCTGGTCACCGAAGGCCAGCGTGCCCCGCTCGCCCATGCCATCGGCGAGGCGCTGGATGCCGACGTCATCGCCGAACTCGATGATTATGTCCGCGAAGATGTGCTGGCGGCGATGTCGGTTGGTGAAGTCGCCGACATGGTCACTCAGCTCGATACCGATGACGCCGTCGCGGTCATCGAGGATCTGGAGGCCGATGAGCAGCGCGAGGTGCTCGATGCGCTGGCCCCCGCCGATCGCGCCGATATCGAGGCGGCGCTCAATTATCCGGAGGAATCGGCCGGGCGGTTGATGCAGCGCGAGCTGGTCGCGGTGCCCGAAAACGTCACGGTCGGGGAGGTGATCGACCAGGTCCGCGCTACCATCGACCCGGCGACGGATTTCTGGGAAATTTTCGTCATCGATGCCGAACGCCGCCCGGTCGGCACCATGCGGCTGTCGTGGCTGCTGACCACCCCGCCCGATATTGCCGTCACCGATGTCATGCAGCGCGAACAGACGCTGATCCCGGTCGATATGGACCAGGAGGAAGTCGCCCTCCAGTTCCAGAAATACGCTCTGATCTCGGCGGCCGTCGTCGATGCCAATGATCGACTGGTCGGCGTCATCACCGTCGATGA
>JANYCM010000184.1 GCA_025360285.1 Sphingomonadales bacterium | reverse complement strand
GATCATCGGCTTGAACTGCGGGTGGCCGGGCCAATCGCCGACATTGGCCAGCGCCGTATCGCGCAGCCGCGCGGCAAGGCCGGCATGGCAATCGGTGCAGAAGGATTGCGCCACCATCAGCGCGCCGCGCGGCCCCTCATGTTCCTTATGGCAGGAAGCGCAGCGGCCTTCGGGCAGGTTGAGGTTCTTGTGGATATCGGCGATCGCGCCAGTGGCGGGCAGGCGGCCCAGCGCCAAGCGCGCCGGTGGGGCATGGGCCGGGGTGGCGGTCGGCGTATGGCAGGCGGTGCAGGCGGCATCGGTGACCGACACGAACGGTTTCTGGTGGCAGGCGCCGCATTTGTTGGCGAGGCCGGCATGGGCGGTGGAGAGGGGCCCGCTGGACCACAGCATGTCAGGCGCGAAATCGCCCTTGGCGACGGGGGCATTGCCCAGTGCCGGGATCAGGCGCACGGGCGGTGCATCGCCGCGCGCGGCCGCGGCGACCATCGGCGGCGGTAGGGGCGATCGTGCGTTCATCGTCCATAGCGGCCAGGCGAGGCCGACAGCCAAGATCAGCAGCACCAGCACCCAGGCGATGCGGCGCTTGCCGGGCATCACGTCCTTCAGCGAAAAAATGCCTGTTTCGGCGCTGGCGTCGGCAGCATCGCTGGCGGCGATCACCCGTTCGGCGGTTATGGCGATGGCATCGGGCGTGTCGCCGGGCGCCAGCAGCAGGCGGTGGCTGGCCAGATTGATCGCCGGGCGGTCCGCCACCACCAGATCGGCACGACTGACGAATTGCCCGGCGATTTCCAGCGGCACCCCGCCAATGGCTTCCACTGCGACCAGCCCGCCCGCCAGTTGCGACAGCCGGGCATGGCGCAGCATGACGCCAAGATCAGCCAACTGAATATCGCAATCGGTGCCGCGCCCGGCGGTGATTTCCGCCGCCGCCAGCGTGCGGGTGCGGATGATGTCCCCGCCATCGGCGCGCCGGGCGATCTGGCGGATGACGAAGCTCATGCCATCACCAATAGAGGAACACGGTGAGGATATGCGCCGCCAGCGCGGCAATCAGCGCGAAGGTGGCGGGCACATGGATGTACAGCCACAGCTCCAGCCGCGTCTTGATGCCGATGTGGCGCCGCGCCTGGGCCAGTGCCGCTGCCTTGCGTTCGAGCAGGAACAGTATCTGCGTCAGCCGCGGATCGGCCTTGCCGCTGTGCCGCTGGGCCGTGACGATGGCCTGCACCGCCGTCAGCGCCCGGCCATTGCCGCAATCCGGATAGCGGCCGGTCAGGCGTTGCCACAGGCTGCCGCCGATCGTGCAGCCTTCCAGGCTCAGCCGCACCAGATCCGCCTCCTCCTTGCCCAGCGGCTGGGCGGCGGTATCGAGCTGGGCATCGAGTGCGCGGATCGCTTCCAGCATCTGCGGCTGGGTCGCCTCGTTGCGGTTGGCGCTGAGCTGTTCGGGCAGCCGCGCATAGGCGAACACACCATAAAGCCCCGACAATATGACGATCATCATCAACACATAGGCCAGGCTGTGGACGTTCCAGCCGAGCTGAAACCCGGTGTGCAGCGTGGCGATGACGATTAGCGACAGCCCGAGCCAGACATGCGCGCTGGTCCAGGCCTTCAAGGAATAGGGCCCGCGCGTGATGATGCGCTTCCTGAGGCCGATCAGGCTGAGCCACAGGATCAGCAGCGCGCCGATGGTGCCGAGCAGATAGCCCACGACCGTGCCGCCTCCCGGCCGCGGCGCCGGGTCGGTCAGCGCATAAATCGCGATGGCCAGCGCCGAAATGACCAGCGCGACCTTCAGCCAGCGGCTGCGCTTGTGGGTCAGAAAGCCTTCATGCGCCGTATCGCGCGGCGCCCGCGCGATGGCCTTGCCGCTCGCCCGCGCCGCCATCAGTCGGCATCCCGGTTCAGCAGCGCCACCGACAGGAATTGTTCGGGGCTGACACGGATGGCGGCGCCGGTTGGGCAGGCGCGCACACAGGCCGGGCCGCCAGATTGCCCGCTGCACATGTCGCATTTGATGGCCTTTTTGGGCACTTCGACGCCCTTGGGGCTCTGTTTGTAGGCCCACTTCCTGTCGGGCTCGCCCGGCCCCGGCCCTTGGCCGAACAACAGCCAGCTGATCAGCCAGGGCTTTTTCGGCGGCACCTTGTCCATGCGGATGACGCCATAGGGGCAGTTGCGCTGGCAATTGCCGCAGCCGATGCAGCTGTCATCGATGGTGACTTCGCCGGTCGGCCCGCGGTGGATGGCATTGGGCGGGCAATCGGCCATGCAATGCGGATGTTCGCAGTGGCGGCACGATGTCGGCACGTGCAGATGCGCATAGGTCCGCCCGGCCTCGCGATCGAGGCGCGACAGGCCATCGTGGCTGTCAGCGCAGGCCTTTTCGCAATTGTCGCAGCCGACGCAGAGTTTTTCATCGATCAGCAGCACGTCCGTTGCTTCGCCCAGGCCATTGTCGACGAGGAAGTTGGCGACGCCGGTGTACATTTCGACAACCCCGCCAAAACTGTCCTTCTTGGCTTCGATGAAGCTGTTGAGCTGGCTGCGGCTGGCCATTTCAGCGCGCAACCGCGCCAGCAGATCGGGCTTGGCGGCCAGCAGATCGCGAAACTGCGTCCCGGCCAGCCGGATAACGTCGGATTTGACGGCGGCGCGCACCGTGGCGCTGCGCGGCCCGCCATCGATCACCGCCATTTCGCCGACAAAGGAACCGGCCGGCACATAGTTCAAAAACACTGGCTTGCCGGCGATCGCCTTCTCAACAACCATCGAGCCCGAGCGGATGATGAAGATGTCATCGCCGCTTTCGCCTTCGGTGATGATGGTCTGGCCGGCGCGGATGGTTTCGACCCTGGCCGAGGCGATGACGCCGGCCAGATCATCGGGGGTCAGCCCGGATTTGAAGATCTGCTGCAGGCTGCGCTGGGTGGTGATGCGGGTCACCTCGCGTTCCGCCGCCGCCACCGCCGCCATCAGGCGCAATGCTGCGCTGCGCGAAATTTCGACCAATATGCAATCGCTGCCGGCACGGATGGTGGCGCCGCGCCGCCGCCCGGAAATCAGCCCGACTTCGCCAAAGATCGTGCCTTGGCCCAATGGCACGGTGATCGCAGCGTTGGTCGGATCAACCTCGACCAGCACGTCGCCATCGGCAATGCCGAACAGCGATGATCCCGGCGCACTGCGTTCAAAGATCACGGCGCCCGCAGCATAGGCCCGCGCCTCGCTGTCGAGCATGAATTCGCGCATCTGCAGCGCGCTCATGCCATTCAAAATCGATACCCGGCTGCGCAGATATTCCAGCCAGTCGCTGACGGAGCGCCGCCCCGGCAGGCCGGCGAATTTGGCCTCCAATATCGGTTCATCGGCGGGTTTCAGCGCGGTATTGCCGTTGATGAATTCAACGACATCATGGCCCTGGTTCATGCAATGCTTGATCAGTGGATAGCCGGCCAGCGCGCCGACGACAAAGATGCCCGGCGCCGTCGATTCGAACATCGCCGATAATTTGGGATAGGCCAGCCGGTCGTTGCTGGCGAATTCCACCCCGCAGGCTTCGACAAAGCCGCGCGGCGGCGCCGCCCCCATGCGGGCGATCACCCGGTCGCAGCGGGCGCGGACCTCGCCGTCCCGGCCATCCAGGGTGATCCAGCCGGGTTCGATCGCCCGTGTTGATGCCTCGGTCATGATGCTGATGCGGCCGGCATCGCGTGCCGCCATCAACGCCTTCACATTGGCGTCCTTGGCGGTCGAAAATTCCGCCGATCGGTTGATGATGGTGACGATATTGCCCTGCGCCGCGTCGGCCGCCAGCCCCAGGGCGTTTTCGATACCGGCATCGCCGCCGCCGATGACGAAGATATGTTCGTCATTATAGGCGGCCGGATCATCGAGCTGATATTGCACCTGGGGGCCATCGCCGCCGGGGCAGGCCATGCGGTTGGGGTTGCCCTGCAAGCCGATGGCAAAGACCACGGCGTCGGCGGTGACTTCGCTGCCATCGGCCAGTTTCAGGCGATAGGGCGGCGCCAGGCGTTGCAGTTCGCGGACGTCGCTGCTGCCGTCGCGCTTGCGGGTAACGATCTTCTGGATGCTGCCGGGGATGGGGTCGCCGGTGCCGGTGATCGCCGTCACTTCGGCGTTCAGCCGGACATTGACCCCGGCGGCGGCGATCATGGTTTGCCAAGTCGCCAAAATCCCTTCGCGCTTGCCGGCGGCGAATGCCAGCCCGCCGCCAGCGCGCAGCACCAGCGCCGCCGGCGTCGCCATGACATGCTTGCCCTTTTGATATTTGAAGATCGTGTCGGACAGATGCGCGGTCTTTTCGAGCAGGACATGCGACAGCCCGAGCGTTGCCGCATGGGCGGCGGCGCTGAGCCCCGCCGGCCCCGAACCGACAATGGCAATGCGAAAATGCCCGCTCAACTGCTGCCCCACCCCCTGCGACCGATATCCACTCTACCATCTCGCGGCCCATCGGCTAGAGAGAGATTGCGCTGGCTGCCGTCCGGGTCGCGGCGCGGGGAGGTTGTGCGTCACGATGTTTGCCGAAATCGGCCATTTCGCCCTGATCCTGGCGCTGTTGACGGCGATTGCGCAAGGCCTGCTGCCGATGCTGGGGGCTGTGCGCGGCGATACGGCGCTGATGGCGTTCGGGCGCACCGCGGCGCAGTGGCAGGCGGTGTTGATCGGCATCGCCTTTATTGCGCTGATGGCCTGTTTTGCCCGCGCCGATTTTTCGGTGGCGCTGGTCGCCGAACATGCAGCGCTGTCACAGCCCTTGCCGTATCGGCTGGCGGCGACCTGGGGCAATCATGAAGGATCGATGGTGCTGTGGGTGTTGATCCTGGCGCTGTTCGGCGCTGGCATCGGGCGCTTTGGCGGCAATCTGCGGCCATCCCTGCAGGCGCGGGTGCTCAGCGTGCAGGCGATGATCGGCGTCGCCTTTCTCGCCTTCTCGCTGTTCACCTCCAACCCCTTTGCCCGGCTGTCCCCGGCGCCGGCCGATGGCGCCGAACTCAATCCGTTGTTGCAGGACCCCGGCCTCGTCTTCCACCCGCCGCTGCTGTATCTTGGCTATGTCGGTTTTTCGGTGACGTTCAGCTTTGCGGTTGCCGCGCTGCTGGAGGGTCGCGCCGATGCCGCCTGGGCACGCTGGATGCGGCCCTGGGTGCTGGCAGCGTGGATTCCGCTGACCTGCGGCATCGCTTTGGGCAGTTTCTGGGCTTATTATGAGCTCGGCTGGGGTGGCTGGTGGTTCTGGGACCCGGTCGAAAACGCCTCGCTGATGCCCTGGCTGCTCGGCACAGCGTTGCTGCATTCGGCGATTGTCACCGAAAAGCGCCAGGCGCTCGCTGGCTGGACGATATTGCTGGCGATTCTGGCGTTTTCGCTGAGCCTGATTGGCACTTTCCTTGTGCGTTCGGGCATCCTGACCTCGGTCCACGCCTTTGCCGTCGATCCGGCGCGCGGGGTGTTCATCCTCGCCATGATCATCGGCTCCACCGGCACGGCGCTGGCGCTGTTTGCCTGGCGGGCGCCGCTGCTCAAATCCGGCGCGCTGTTTTCAGGGGTCAGCCGCGAAGCCGGGCTGACGCTCAACAATCTGTTCCTGATGGCGGTGACGGCGGTGGTGTTCCTCGGCACCTTCTACCCTGTCATCATGGAGGCAGTGAGCACCGACAAGATTTCGGTCGGGCCGCCCTATTATAATCTGGTGTTCGTGCCGCTGTCGGTGCCGCTGCTGTTGCTGGTAACGGTGGGGCCTTTGCTGGCGTGGAAACGCGACAGTGTGGCAACGGTGGCCGCCAAGCTGAAATGGCCGGCGCTGTTGGTGACCGGAGTGTTTGCCGCGCTGTTGCTGGCGCTCGGCTTCGGCAAGGCGTTGGCGGCTTTTGGTTTCGCGCTGGGCTTCTGGCTGATTTTGGGCGGCATAATGGTGCTGGCTCGGCGCTGGCAGGGGGCGAGCGGGCTGTCGCTACGGCTGGTGCGCACCACGCCCGCCGCGGTTATCGGCATGGCGCTGGCCCATGCCGGGCTGGGCGTTACCCTCTGCGGCGTGACGGCGATGAGCGGCTTTGCTGAATCGAAGATCCTGGTCATGCGGCCCGGTGATACAGTGCAGCTGGGCGCCATGGCGGTGACGCTGAACGGCGCCGGCGAGATGCAGGGGCCGAATTACCAGGCGGTGCAGGCGCGGTTCAGCGTGACACAGGCCGGGCTGCTGGGCGGCAGCACCCGCGACCTGACCAGCGAACGCCGTTTCTACCCCGTCAGTCGCAACCAGACGACCGAGGCGGGCATCGGCACGGGCCTGCTCGGCAACAGTTATATCGCCATCGGCGACAGCCAGAATGGCGGCATCGTCGTGCGGCTGTATCACCATCCGCTGGTCGGCTGGATCTGGTTCGGGGCTCTGATGATGGCGATGGGCGGCGCTGCGAGTCTTGCCGACCGGCGTTTCCGCATCGGGGCGCCGACGCGTTTGCCGGCGCGGTTGCTCGTCGGCCTGGTGCCGGCCGAATGAATCGCATCCTGTTCATTGCGCCGATCATCGCCTTTATGGCGCTGGTGGCGATTTTCGGGATTGGGCTGACGAAAGACCCCAAGGAACTGCCGTCGCAACTCATCGACCGGCCACTGCCGGCGTTCGCGCTGCCGGCGATCGAGGCGGGCGGCGGTTTTGCCAATACCGCGTTCACCGGCGAACCGGCGCTGCTCAACATTTTTGCCAGCTGGTGCGCCGCCTGCCCACAGGAACATCCGGTGCTGACCCGCATCAGCGCCGAAGGCTTTGCGGTCTATGGCATCGCCTGGAAGGACAAGCCGCAGGACAGCCGCGACTGGATCGCCCGCTTTGGCAACCCGTATAAATTGATCGCCGCCGATGAAAGCGGTCGCACCGCCATCGACCTGGGCGTCACCGGCGTTCCTGAAAGCTTCATCACCGACAAGCATGGCCGGGTGCGTTTCAAGCAGATCGGTCCGATTTCGCCCGAAGTATGGGAGGGCACGATCAAGCCGCTGATGCTCAAGTTGAGGGCGGAGGCATGAAACTTCTGTGGCTTGCGCTCTTGTTGATTGCGGCGCCTGCATCCTTCGTTCTGCCGGCGGCGCCGGCGGGGGCCGTGCAACCCGATGAAATGCTCAAGGACCCGGCGCTCGAAGCGCGCGCCCGTAACATCTCCAAGGATCTGCGCTGCGTCGTCTGCCAGAACCAATCGATCGATGACAGTGATGCGCCGCTGGCGCGCGACCTGCGCATCGTCGTGCGCGAACAACTGACGCTGGGCAAATCCGATGCGGCGACGATGGACTATATCGTCGCCCGCTATGGCCATTTCGTGCTGTTAAAGCCGCCGCTGGAGCCGGCAACCTGGGTGCTGTGGCTGGGGCCGTTCGCGGTGCTCGGGCTGGGCGGGGCGGGGCTGCTCGCCTGGCGCCGGCGCCAGCGGCCCGCCGATGTTGCGCCGCTCACCGCCGCCGAAGCCGCCGAGATCGAAACCCTTGGCTGATCATTCCTTGATGCAAAATTCGCCTGGAAAGTCGCAATGACCATCTGGATCATTCTCACCCTGATGGCCGCCGTATCGGCCGCCGTGCTGACCATCCCTTTGGTGCGGCGGCAGGAAGCGCGCGCCGATGCCCGCGCCGCGACGCTGGCCGTGCTCAGGGACCAGTTGTTCGATGTCGATGTGCAACTGGCCGCCGGCACCATCCCGCCCGGCGATGCCGAGGGTCTGCGCACCGAAATCAAGCGGCGCATGCTCGCCGCCGGGCATATCGCTGCCGACCCTGATGGCACCATGGGGTCACGCGCCCTGACCGGCGTTGCCATCGGCCTGGCGGCGCTGGTCGCGCTGGCCGCCGGCGGGCTGTATGCCAGCCTGGGCCGGCCGGGCCTTGCCGCGCTGGGCGTCGCCGCCGAAGTGCCGATC
>JANYCM010000352.1 GCA_025360285.1 Sphingomonadales bacterium | reverse complement strand
CGCCGAGGCGGTGCGGCGCGCCACCGCGCTGGATGTTGAGCAGGCGGTCGCGGATGCACAGACGGACGCGGCCAATGCGGCGATCGCCGCGCAGACGGCGACCGGGCCCGCGTTGGCGGCGGCGGCCGAAGCCGCGCGGATCGCGCGGATCGGTTATCGCGAAGGCAAGTTCGGCCAGCTCGACCTTCTCGATGCGGAGCGCACGCTCGCCGACACCCGCGTCGCCGCGATCGATGCGCTCGCCAGCTATCAGATAGGCAGGGCGCGCGTGGAGCGGCTGACCGCACCGGCGCCCGGCGCCAACCCCGGAGAACCCCGCCGATGAAAACGATGCTCACGCGCGCGCTGCCGCCCTGTCTTGCCGTCTTGCTCATCGCCTGTGGGGGCGATCCGAAAGGCGGCCGCGAACCCGTTGCCAACGATCGCGCCGCCGCCATCGGCCAGCCCGCGCCCACCAAGGGCGCCGTGACGCTGTCGGCAGACCAGATCGCCGCGGCGGGTATCCAGATCGGTCGGCCGCTGACCGGGGGTGCCGGGACGATCGATCTGCCGGCGACGATCGATGCCGATCCGCAAGGCATGCAGGTCGTTTCCGCCGCGATCGGCGGGCGCGTCGTCGCGCTCACCCGCAACCTCGGCCAGACTGTGCGCCGCGGCCAGATGATCGCCGTCATAGAAAGCCGCGAGGCGGCTCAGTTGAAGGGGGAGGTCGAGGCAACGCGCGCCCGGCTCGCGCTGGCCAATTCCAGCCTCGCCCGCGAGCAGAGGCTGTTCGCGCAGCGCGTTTCGCCCGAGCAGGACCTGATCGCAGCGCGCACCGCCGCCACCGAGGCGAAGATCACCCATGTTCAGGCGCAGAGCCAGGTATCCGCCGCCGGCGTCGGTGGCAACGGGCTCAATCGGATCGGCATCGTCGCGCCGATCGCAGGGCAGGTGATCGCGCGGCCGGTCGTGCTTGGACAGACGGTGGCGGCAGACGGCGAACTGTACCGCATCGCCGATCTCGGCCGCGTCTCGCTGGCGCTGAACCTGCGGCCGGAGGACGCCAGCCGCGTGCAGCCGGGCAGCACCGTTCTGGTGACGGCGCCGGGCCGCAAGGCGCGGGCGCGCATCAGTTTCGTTTCGCCCGCCCTCGATCCGCAGACACGGCAGGTCCCCGCCATCGCAACGCTCGCCAACGGCGGTGGCGAATGGCGCGTGGGCGAGCCCGTCACGGCCTCGGTCCAGCTCGACGGCAGCGGCGGCAATGAAGCGATGCTTGTGCCGACGACGGCGGTCCAGACGATTGCCGGCAAACCGGTCGTGTTCGTCCGGACGGCCGATGGCTTCCAGGCGACGCCGGTCACGCTCGGCGACGCGGCTGGTGCCACCGTGATCGTCCGCTCCGGTCTCGGCGCGCAGGCGCAGATCGCCACCACTGGCAGCTTCACGCTCAAGGCCGAACTCGGCAAGGGCGAAGTGGCGCACGAGGATTGATGCCATGATTGCTCACATCGTCAACTGGGCGGTCGAGAAGCGCTGGCTCGTCCTGCTTCCTACCGCCATCGTCACTGTCATCGGTGCCTGGCCGCTTTACCGGCTACCGATCGATGCCGTGCCGGACATCACCAACAACCAGGTCCAGATCAACGTCCGTGCGCCGGCGCTGTCGCCCGAACTGGTCGAGAAGCAGGTGTCGTTTCCCATCGAGACCGCGCTTGCCGGCATCCCCGGACTGCAGAACACGCTCTCGCTCAGCCGCAATGGCTTTGCGCAGATCACCGCCATCTTCGACGATGCAACCGATATATACTTTGCCCGCCAGCAGGTCGGAGAGCGATTACAGGGTGTATCCGAAAGCCTGCCCGCTAGCGTAAACCCCGAGATGGGGCCGATTGCGACCGGCCTCGGCGAGGTCTTCATGTGGACCGTCAAGCTCCAACACCGGGCGGACGACGATCACAAGCCGGGAGAACCGGGCCAGCAACCCGATGGCAGCTATATCACCCCTGAAGGCGAGCGGCTGACCAGCGAGGCCGACAAGGCAACCTATTTGCGCACGGCGCAGGACTGGATCGTCACGCCGTTGCTCAAGAACACGGCCGGCCTGGCCGGGGTGGATTCGATCGGCGGCTATGCCAAGCAATATCTGGTCGTCCCCGATGTGCCGAAGCTGGCGTCGCTGAAGATCACGCTGACCGATCTCGGCATCGCGCTGGAGAAGAACAACACCAGCGTCGGCGGCGGTTTCGTCAACCGCAATGGTGAAGGCCTGGCGGTCCGGTCCGACGCGCTGGTGCGAAACGCGAACGAACTGGCGCGCGTTGTTGTCGCCACGCGGGAAGGCGTGCCGATAACGCTCGATCAGGTCGCATCCGTTCGAACCGGACAGGCGATCCGCATGGGCTCGGCGTCGGAGAACGGCACCGAAGTCGTCGTCGGCACTGCGATCATGCGCATCGGACAGAACAGCCGCAACGTGGCAACAGCGGTCGCCGATCGGCTGGCGGCGATCAACGCCTCGCTGCCGCCCGACGTTGTGGTGCAGCCGGTGCTCGACCGGACAGCCTTGGTGAATTCGACCATCAGGACGGTGGCGAAAAACCTTTTCGAAGGCGCGCTGCTCGTCATCGTCGTGCTGTTCCTGCTGCTCGGCAACGTCCGCGCTGCGCTGATTGCGGCGGCGGTGATCCCGATCACGATGATGCTTACCGGGTTCGGCATGCTGCGCCTGGGGGTCTCGGCCAACCTCATGAGCCTTGGCGCGCTCGATTTCGGGTTGATCGTCGACGGCGCCGTCATCATCGTCGAAAATGCGCTGCGCCGGCTGGCGGAGCGTCAGCACCGGCAAGGTCGGCTGCTCGATGTCGCCGAGCGGTTGGACAGCGTCGCCGGCGCCGCTCGCGAGATGATCCGCCCCTCCGTCTATGGCCAGGCGATCATCATCCTTGTCTATGTGCCGCTGCTGACCTTGACCGGGGTGGAGGGCAAGACCTTCGGCCCGATGGCGGTGACGGTCATCATCGCGCTGCTGTTCGCCTTTGTCCTGTCGCTGACCTTCGTTCCCGCTGCGATCGCCATCTGGCTATCGAAACGGGTGGACGAAAGCGACGGCCGCATCATCGCGTGGTTGAAGACGCGCTACGAACCCGGCCTCGCCGCCGCCATCCGGCGGCCGGCGATCACCGTCGGCACCGCGCTTGCCAGCCTCGTGGTTGCCGCGCTGGCCTTCACGACTCTGGGGCAGGTCTTTCTGCCACAGCTCGATGAAGGCGACCTGCTGATCCAGTCGCTTCGAATCCCGGCGACCTCGGTGCAACAGAGCCAGGCCATGCAGGTGCCGATCGAGCGGATGATCGCCCGGCAGCCCGAGGTGCGCTTTGTCTTTTCAAAGACCGGCACCGCCGAGCTGGCATCCGATCCCATGCCGCCCAATGCGACCGACATGTTCGTCATCCTGAAGCCGCGCGCGGCCTGGCCCGATCCCGGGCTCGACAAGGCAGCGCTGGTTGAACGGCTGGAACAGAAACTGGGGCAGTTCCCCGGCAACGCCTATGAGATCACGCAGCCCATCCAGATGCGGTTCAACGAGCTGATCGCCGGTGTGCGCGGCGATATCGCGGTCAAGGTATTCGGCGACGATTTCAGCACCATGAACCGCACCGCCGAACAGATTGCCGGCGTCCTGCGCAAGACACCCGGCGCTGCGGATGTGAAGGTCGAGCAGACGACGGGGCTGCCGATGCTCGACATCCGCGTCAACCGCGACGCCATGGCGCGCGTCGGCGTCACCGCGCAGGACGTGCAGGACGTCGTCACCGCGACGATCGGTGGCCGGACGTCGGGAATGATCTTCGAGGGCGATCGCCGCTTCCCGGTGGTCATCCGGCTTTCGGACGCGGAACGCGCTGATCTTGGCCAGCTCCAACAGATCCAGGTGCCCGTCGCCGGCGGTGGCTATGTGCCGCTGTCCAGCGTCGCCGACATCGGCGTCGTCGA
>JANYCM010000166.1 GCA_025360285.1 Sphingomonadales bacterium | reverse complement strand
GGCGACGGCCACCGAGGATGCCGAGGGCGCCGTCACCGCCACATCCGATGTACGGCCCACCGGTGCCGAAATCGCCGCCATCCTGCCGCGCTTCACCGGGCCGATCGACCAGGTGCCGCCGGCGTTTTCCGCGCTCAAGGTCGATGGCAAGCGCGCCTATGCCCTGGCCCGTGCCGGCGAAAGCGTCGAACTCGCGGTGCGGCATGTCGTCATTCACAGCCTGGCGCTGATCGAAACCACCCCGGACAGCGCGACCTTCGCTGCCAGCGTCAGCAAGGGCACCTATATCCGCAGCCTGGCCCGCGACATGGCGCTGGCGCTGGGCAGCGTCGGCCATGTTACCATGCTGCGCCGCACCCAGGCCGGGCCGTTCCGCCTCGCCCAGGCGATAACGCTGGACAAATTCGAACAACAAGTGCAGGGGGCGCAGCTTGAACAGGTTCTCCTGCCACTGATGGCGGGGCTGGACGACATCCCGGCTCTTTCCATTGATCCCGAACAGGCGGCGGCGCTCCGACAGGGGCGCAGGCTTTTCGGGCACCCCGCCAAACCCGGCACCTATCTCGCCTGCCTCGGCTCTGTTCCCGTGGCGCTGGTCGAGATCGACCCAGAAGAGGTCCGGGTGATTCGCGGGTTCAACCTGAATTAAAGGAGTATCCGATGTCGATTACCGCAGAACGCAAGACCGACGTTATCAAGGACAATGCTCGCGCCGCCAATGACACGGGGTCTCCCGAAGTCCAGGTGGCCATCCTTTCGGAACGCATTGCCAATCTGACCGAACATTTCAAGACGCACGCCAAGGACAACCACTCGCGTCGTGGTCTGCTGGTGCTCGTCAACAAGCGCCGCTCGCTGCTCGATTATCTGAAAAAGATCGACGCGGCGCGCTACACCGCCATCATCACGAAGCTTGGGCTTCGCAAGTAATCCGGACGGCCCCACCTCACAAAGTCTTGCTTTGTGAGCCTCAAAAGGGATTGGGGCCGTTCGTCTATCCGGCCGCCCGCGATGGTCGCGGGCACCGGACGGCAGGCACGGACCGTTCAGGCGGCCGGCCGCCACACAGGCCGCGGGCCTGCAAACCAGCCCGCACAGCGCTGTGACAATAGGGTCATGGCGCGCACACGAAAGACGTATGCATGTTCACCATCCACAAACAGGAACTCGAATGGGGCGGCCGCAAACTGACCCTGGAAACCGGCCGCATCGCCCGCCAGGCTGATGGCGCCGTCCTCGCCACCTACGGCGAAACCGTCGTGCTCTGCGCCGTCACGGCCGCCAAGAGCGTCAAGGAAGGCCAGGATTTCTTTCCGCTGACCGTCCATTATCAGGAAAAATTCTCCGCCGCCGGCCGCATCCCCGGCGGCTTTTTCAAGCGCGAACGCGGCGCCACCGAGCATGAAACGCTGACCAGCCGGCTGATCGATCGCCCGCTGCGCCCGCTGTTCCCGGAAGGTTTCTACAACGAAATCAACGTGATCGCCCAGGTTCTCAGCTATGATGGCGAAAACGAAGCCGATATGGTGGCGATGATCGCCGCGTCGGCCGCGCTATGCCTGTCCGGCGTGCCGTTCATGGGCCCGATCGCCTCGGCGCGTGTCGGCTTCAATGACGGTGACTATATCCTCAACCCGACCAAGGCCGAAGTCGCCGCCGGGCGCCTCGATCTCGTTGTCGCCGGCACGCATGATGCCGTGATGATGGTCGAATCCGAAGCCAAGGAGCTTTCGGAAGACGAAATGCTCGGCGCCGTGATGTTCGCCCACCGCGGCATCCAGCCGGTGATCAACGCCATCATCGCGCTCGCCGAAGCCGCCGCCCGGGACCCTTGGGAACTGGCGATCCCGGACAACACCGCGATGCTCGCCCAGATCAAGAAGGCCGTCGGCAAGGACATCACCGCTGCCTATAAGCTGACCAGGAAATCCGCCCGCCAGCAGGCGCTGGCCGATGCCAAGGCCAGGATGAAGCCGTTGTTCGCCGACGCCGACAGCGCCACCCAGCAAAAGGCCGGCAAGCTGTTCAAGAAGCTGGAAGGCGAAATCGTTCGCGGGGCGATCCTCAAGGACGGCAGCCGCATCGATGGCCGTGACACCAAGACCATCCGGCCGATCGAAGCCATGGTCGGCCTGTTGCCGCGCACCCATGGCTCCGCGCTGTTCACCCGCGGCGAAACCCAGGCGATCGTCACCACGACACTCGGCACCGCCGATGCCGAACAGATGATCGATGGCCTCGATGGTCTGAAATATGAACGCTTCATGCTGCACTATAACTTCCCCCCCTATTCGGTGGGTGAGGTCGGCCGCTTCGGCGCGCCGAGCCGCCGCGACATCGGCCATGGCAAGCTCGCCTGGCGCGCCGTCCACAGCGTGCTGCCGACCAAGGAAGAGTTTCCCTATACGATCCGCGTGCTGTCCGACATTACCGAGTCAAACGGTTCGTCATCGATGGCCACGGTCTGCGGCGCCTCGCTGGCGTTGATGGATGCCGGCGTGCCGCTGGCGCGTCCGGTTGCCGGCATCGCCATGGGCCTGATCCTCGAAGGCAAGGACTTCGCCGTCCTGTCCGACATTCTGGGTGACGAAGATCATCTGGGTGACATGGACTTCAAGGTGGCGGGCACCAGCGAAGGCGTGACCGCGCTGCAGATGGACATCAAGATCGCCGGCATCACCGAGGAAATCATGAAGGTGGCGCTCGGCCAGGCCAAGGCCGGCCGCGAGCATATCCTGGGTGAAATGGCCAAGGCGCTCGACACGACCCGGACCGAGATGAGCGCCCATGCGCCGCGCATCGAAAGCTTCCAGATCGACAAATCGAAGATCCGTGATGTCATCGGCACCGGCGGCAAGATCATCCGCGAGATCGTCGCCACCACCGGCGCCAAGGTCAATATCGAGGATGATGGCACGGTGAAGATTGCCTCGTCCGATCCCGCCCAGATCGAAGCCGCCAAAGCCTGGATCCTCGGCATCACCCAGGAAGCCGAAGTCGGCAAGATCTACACTGGCAAGGTCGTGTCGATGGTGGATTTCGGCGCCTTTGTGAACTTCATGGGCGGCAAGGACGGCCTGGTTCACATCTCCGAAATCAAGAATGAGCGTGTTGCCGTCGTCAAGGACGTGCTGACCGAAGGCCAGCAGGTCAAGGTCAAGGTCCTCGCCATCGATGAACGCGGCAAGGTCCGGCTGTCGATGCGCCTGGTTGATCAGGACACCGGTGAAGAACTCGCCGACACGCGCCCGCCGCGTGAAGGCGGCGACGATCGCCCGCCGCGCAGCGATCGCGGCCCGCGCCGTGATGGCGATCGTGGTCCCCGCCGTGATGGTGGTGATCGTGGTCCCCGCAGCGACGATCGCGGCCCGCGCCGTGACGATCGTGGCCCGCGCAGCGACGGCGACCGCAACAATCGCCCGGATCGCGCCCCGCGTGAAGACGCTCCGGAAGGCGGCAGCCTGCCCGACTTCCTGACCGGCGGCCGCGACTGACA
>JANYCM010000137.1 GCA_025360285.1 Sphingomonadales bacterium | reverse complement strand
CCCGCCCGGCCACCCAACGGAAGTATGCTTAACTGGGTGGCCGGGTGGGGGAGCGGCCGGTGCCGACTTCAACCAAGCCTTAAATCAGCGTTCGCAGCCGCTCGTCCATCGCCAGTTGCGTGCGGCTTTCCAGCCCCAGCTTGGCATAGACATTGTGCAGGTGCATTTTCACCGTGCCTTCGGAAATGCCCAGGCTGCCGGCGATGCTGCGGTTGCGCTGGCCGGTGGCGACCAGCCGCGCCACGTCGCGTTCGCGGCGGGTCAGTTGCAGCGCATCCTTTTGCGCCTGCACACGCTCGACGGCCTGGGCCAGGGCATTGCGATCGAACCATTGCCCGCCGGCCGCCACGGCGCCAAGGCAGAGCAGCAGCGATTCACCGCCTTCGCTTTTCAGCACCAGGCCGTCGATGCCGCTTTCAAACACCTGGGACAGGCCGGGGTGATCGCTGCCGGGGGCGATGATGATCACCGGCAGGCTCTGGCAGCGGCTGCGCATCCGGGCGAGCAGCGCCAGCGGATCGGGATCGGCGAGATCGATATCGATCAGCGCCAGGTCAACGCCGCCACCGTCAATCGCTGCCATCGCCTCGGCGCCATCGCGCGCCTGGGCCGTGACATGATGGCCATGCGCCGCCAGCAGGGCGGCCAGCGCCGCCAGAACCAGCGGCTGACGATCGGCGATCAACAGGCGCCGGGCCACGCTATTGCGCCGTCCAAAAGCATTTCCAGCCTCTCCATCCCAGCGCATCGCGGCTTTTCCCTTCTTTTGCTCTATTACGGCCGAAAGGTAGGTTTGGTTGCGTGGGTGCTTGCCGGTTTTTGTCGGGCCGCCTAGCGTGCCGCAGCAAAAGGGAGCTTCGATGATCAGAGTTTTGAACCGGTTGGTGATGGCCGCCGCCTGCGTCCTCGCCGTGCCGGCAAGCGCGGATACGGTGGCAATAACGGCGGCGCGCATGCTGGATGTCGTCGCCGGGCGCATGGTCGCCGATCCGGTTGTCGTCGTCACCGACGGCCGTATTGTCGCCGCCGGGCCGGCGGCCAGCGTCGCGGTGCCGGTGGGCGCCCGGCGCATCGCGCTGCCGGGCCTTACACTGCTGCCCGGCCTGATCGACATGCACGTCCATCTCACCAGCGATCCGACGCTGGGCGGCTATCGCGGCCTGCAATTCGTTGATGGTTTCAGCACCATATTGGGGGTCCGCCACGCCGGGATCACCCTGGCGGCGGGCTTCACCACGGTGCGCAACGTTGGCAGCAACAATCTGGACGATGTGGCGCTGAAACAGGCGATCGAGGCCGGCACCATCGCTGGACCGCGCATCATCCCTGCCACCTATGCCATCGGCGCCACCGGCGGCCACTGCGATGTCACCGAGCTGCCGCCGAGCATCACCGTTGCCACACCGGGCGTCGTCAACGGCCCCGATGCCATCCGCGCCAAGGTGCGCGAATTGCGCAAATGGGGCGCCGAGGTGATCAAATTCTGCGCCACCGGCGGGGTGTTTTCGAAAACCGACAGCGTCGGCGGCCAGCAATATACGCAAGCCGAAATGGATGCGCTGGTCGGCGAAGCGCATATGCTGGGAATGAAGGTGGCGGTTCACGCCCATGGCACGTCGGGCATCAACGCCGCGCTGCGCGCCGGGGCCGATACCATCGAACATGCCAGCCTGGCCGATGATGAAAGCTTTGCGCTGGCGAAGAAGTCCGGAGCCTGGTTTTCGATGGATATCTATAATGACGATTACATCCTCGCCGAAGGCGAAAAGAACGGTGTCTTCCCCGAAAGCCTCGACAAGGAACGCCTGATCGGCCGCAAGCAGCGCGAAACCTTTCGCCGCGGCGTGCAGGCCGGGGTGAAGATGGTGTTCGGCACCGATGCCGGCGTCTATCCGCACGGCCAGAACGCCCGGCAATTCGCCAAGATGACGGAATGGGGGATGACGCCGCTGCAGGCGATCCAGGCGGCGACAGTGAACGCCGGCGAGGCGCTGGGCCGTAGCGCCGATGTCGGGGCCATCGCGCCGGGCCGCTATGGCGACATCATCGCCGTCGCCGGCGATCCGCTGGCCGATGTGCACGTGCTCGAAAATGTCGCCGTCGTCATCAAGGGCGGCCAGATCGTCCGGGACGCGCGCTGACATGAAGCCATGGGCAAAGGCGCTGCTCGGCCTGGCGGCGCTGCTGGCGGTCATCGCCGTCGGACTGGCGAGCTGGGACAATCTGACCGGGCAGGGGGCGCCCCCCGATCCGGTGCGCCGCCATGATGTCCGCATCGTGCGCGACAGCTATGGCGTGCCCCATATCTTCGGCAAGACCGATGCCGATGTCGCCTATGGCCTGGCGATCGCCCATGCCGAGGATGATTTCCCCAATCTGGAGGAAATCATCGCCGCGGTGCGTGGCCGCGCCGGCGCCGTCACCGGGCCGGAAGGCGCCCAGATCGATTTCGCCCGCGGCTTGATCGATGCCAATACCACCGCCGCCCGCGGCTATGCCAGCCTGTCACCGGCCACGCGCGCGGTGGTGGAGGCCTATGCCCAGGGCATCAACCATTATGCCGAACGCCATCCCGGCGAGCAGCGGCTGCGCGGGCTGTTCCCGATCAACGGCAAGGACATTGTCGCCGGCTTCGTGCTGCGCCTGCCGTTCTTCTTCGGGCTGGACAAGCCGCTCGGCGCGCTGGTCGCCGGCACGCCGGTGCCGCGCGACGCCGGCCCGCCCGATGAACGCGGTTCCAACGCCTTTGCGGTGGCCGGCAGGCGTTCGGCCGATGGCGTTACCCGCCTGATCGTCAATTCGCACCAGCCCTGGCAGGGCGGGGTGAGCTGGTGGGAGGCGGTGGTGCATTCGGACCAGGGCTGGGATTTCGCCGGGGCGCTGTTTCCCGGCGCGCCGTTTCCGCTGCTCGGCCACAACAAGACGCTTGGTTGGGCCAATACCGTCAACCGTGCCGATCTGATCGACGTCTATAAACTGGTGCTCAACCCGGCCGGCGACCAATATCGTTTCGATGGCCGCTGGCTGCCGCTGCAAACCAGCCGGGTCTGGCTGCATGTCAAATTCGGGCCGTTCGTGCTGCCGGTGCCACGCACGCTGTATCGGTCGGTGCAGGGCCCGGTCATCAGGAACGCCGATGGCGCCTTTGCCATCCGCTATGCCGGCATCGGTGATGTGCGCGCCGTCGAGCAATATTACCGCCTCAACAAGGCCCGCGACTTTGCCGAATGGCAGGCAGTGATGGCGATGCAGGCGGTGCCGGCTACCAATTTCATCTATGCCGATGCCGCCGGCCATATCGCCATGGTTTATAACGCCCGCTTCCCCGATCGCGCGCCGGGCTTTGACTGGAAGGGCATTGTGCCCGGCGACACGTCGAAAACGCTGTGGACGCGGTATCTGCCCTGGCGGGCCGACCCCATGGTTGTCGATCCCGCCGCCGGCTGGGTCGGTAACAGCAACAACAACCCGTTCCTGTCCACGGCACCCGCCGATGAATTGCAACGCAGCGATTTTTCGGCCGACATGGGCATTGAAACCTATGTCACCAACCGGGCGCTGCGTTTCCAGTCGCTGTTCGCGGCGCTGGGCGACAAGCCGATCAGCCGCGATGACCTGCTGACCATCAAGTTTGACAAGGGATATGACAAAAAGGGCTGGGCCGGCGACTGGTACAAGGCGGTGATGGCGCTCGACACGTCAAAGGCCCCCGATCTGGCGGCGGCGCAAAAGCTGATCGGGCAATGGGACTGGACGCTCGATTGCCGCGGCCCCGCCGATACGCTGGTCACAACCGCTTTCGCCCAGGCGGCGCGCTATGCCTATCAGAACAAGCCGCGCCCCGATGCGGCGGCGGCGCTGCGCGAGGCGGTCGACCTGCTGATGAAAAACTTCGGCCGGCTCGACGTGCCGCTGGGCGATTTTCAGCGCCTGCGCCATGGCAAGGTCGATCTGCCGTTGTGCGGTGGCCCGGAAACCCTGCGCGCCATCATCGGTGCCATCGCGCCCGACGGCCGGCGCGTCGCCAATAATGGCGATGGCTTCATCATGCTGATCGAATGGGGCCCCGATGGCAAGGTGAGCTCGCGCAGCGTCCATCAGTTCGGTGCCGCCACCGTGCGCAGCCTGTCGCCGCATTATGCCGACCAGTCACCGCTGTTTGCCAAGCAGCAATGGAAGCCGGTGTGGTTCGATTCGCCCAGCCTGCAATCGCATATCGAAAGCAGCGAAATCCCCTGACCGGGTGTTGCGAACGCCAGCGCCGGCGCTAATCTGGCCCTGGGTCGGAAAAGAGGTTGGTGTGAAATATCCGTTGCTTGCAGCCGCTATTGTCGGTCTGGCGATCGCCTCCCCGCTGCGCGCCGCCCCCGATATCGGCCGGCTCGCGGCGGCCTATGGGGCCCGCCCGGCGGCCAGCGCGGTGCGCTTGTCGCCGAGTGGTGACCGGATTCTCTATGCGACCGCCGCCGGCACCCAGGGTCGTGCCGTTGTGGTGGCCGATATTGCCGCTGGCACGACGAAAGTGCTGCTGTCGTCGGACAAGGCCAATGTCCAGCCCTATGATTGCGACTGGAAGGGTGAAAATCGCGTCATCTGCCGGATCCATTTCATCCATGATGCCGGCTCCGAGCGGCTGGGCTTCAGCCGCGCCATTTCGATCGCCGCCGATGGCTCGTCCCGGATCAACCTTGGCCAGCGCAGCAGCGATCTGGCGGTGGATATCGATCAGCAGGGCGCGCGCGTCATCGATTGGCTTCCCGATGATCCCGATCATGTGCTGATGCAGGTCTTCATGGCGGAACAGGCCAGCATCGGGTCCAACATCGCCAGCCGCGGCGGCGGCGTATCCGTGCAGAAGGTCGATATCAACACGGGCCGGATGACCGAGGTTGAACGCGCCAACCCGGCGGTATTCAGCTATGCCGCTGATAATCAAGGCCGGGTCCGCTACCGCGAAATCGGCGATACCGGCAATGCCGGTTATATGCGTGACAAGATCAGTTACATGGTCCGCGCCCGTGACAGCAAGGAGTGGCAAAAGGTTGCGCGTGACAGTCTTAGCGGTCCCTCTACCTGGCAATTCCAGGGCTTTGACGAAAGCGGCGATGCCATGCTGGTCATCCGCAACAAGGACGGCCATGGCGCGCTTTTCCGTGATCCGGTCGGCGGCGGGCCAGGTGAATTGTTGTTCGCCGACCCGCGCGTCGATATCGATGGCGTGCTGCGCATCGGCAAGTTTCAACGGCCGGTGGCAGCGATCTATACTGTTGAAGGTACGGTTTATAAATTCTTTGATCCGGCGCTCGACAAGCGCAGCGCGGCGCTGTCGAACGCGCTGCCCGGCAAGCCGCCGGTATCGGTGCTTGATGAAAGCTGGGACGGCAAACGCAATCTGATCTTTGCCGGCGGGGTCAGTGACCCTGGGCATTATTATCGTTTCGACACGGCCAGCCGGCAATTGTCGCCGCTGTTGCCGGTGCGGCCCGATGTTGCCGATCTGCCCGTCGGCATCCAGACCAGCGTTCATTATGCCGCTGGCGATGGCGTGCAGGTGCCGGCCTATCTGACCGTTCCGCCCGGTCCCGCCATGCCGCGGCGGCCGGCGATCATCATGCCGCACGGCGGCCCGGCCGCGCGCGATGCGCTCGGCTTTGACTGGCTGGCGCAATTTTTCACACAATTGGGTTATGTCGTCCTGCAACCGAATTTCCGCGGCTCCACTGGTTATGGCGAAGCCTGGTACGTCCAGAATGGCTTTCGCAGTTGGGCGACCGCGATGGGCGATATCAACGCCGGCGCACACTGGATGGTCAAGGAAGGCATCGCCGACCCCGACCGCCTGGTGATGTTCGGCTGGAGCTATGGCGGCTATGCGGCGTTGCAGGCCAATGTGCTTGATCCAAAACTTTATAAGGCGATTGTCGCC
>JANYCM010000106.1 GCA_025360285.1 Sphingomonadales bacterium | reverse complement strand
GCTCCCTCCCCCCGGTGAGCGGAGCGAACAACAAAAGCTATTGAGCGGAGCGAACAACAAAAGCTATTGAGCGGAGCGAACAACAAAAGCTATTGAGCGCAGCGAACCGAGGGTGCGGAGGGCTGGGGTGGGGGCAGGGGGAAGTGCTACCCCCGCATCACCCCCGGACGGCTCAACCACCCCGCCAGCGCCGTCAACCCACCGAGCACAAAGACATGCACCAGGTCACCATGCAGCGGGCCGATCTGCGCGATCAACGCCCCGGCGCAGACGCAGAATAGCCCGACCGCGCCGTAGAAGGCCGTGCGCGGCCACAACAACAGCCCGGCGCAGACCAGCTCGATAGCGCCCGTCAGATAGCGAAAGCCCTGGCCCAGGCCGATCTTGCCGAATTCTTCGATCATCTTCGGTTGGCCCGACAGCTTGAAAAAAGCCGCCGCGGCAAAGGCCAGCGCCACGACGATCTTGAGCAGCCAGACCAGATGGCCCCGGAATTTGTGCGGCGCGGCGATGCTGTCGGTCATGCTGGTCTCCAATCCGAAGTCAACGTGCCGCCCTGGGCGCCCTATGGCAAGGCAAGGATTATCTCACGCCCGCCCCGCCATGGCGCTCAACTGGCGGACATTAACACCTATGCTGCCGAACGCCGCCGGCCAGCAGTCAGCCGGCGGCGTGTCGAACAGTAATTTGATAGCCCCCGGCGCCGTCAGCCAGCCATGGCGGGTCAGTTCGCCCTCCAATTGCCCGTCGCCCCAGCCGGTATAGCCGAGCGCTGCCCGCCAGCGGCGCGGGCCCTTGCCGGCGGCAATGGCTTTCAGCACGTCGATCGTTGACGTCATCGCCCATTTGCCATCGACGTTGATGGTGCTCTGGCCTTCATATTCGGGGGTGTGGAGGACAAAGCCGCGCCCCGGCTCCACCGGTCCGCCGATCATCACCATATTGTCCGCCGGGGTTTCGCCGGCATCGATATCGAGCTGTTCCATCAGCGCCCGCACCGTCAGCGATCGGTGTGGCCGGTTGACCACCAGGCCCAGCGCGCCATCCGCATCATGCACGCACATGGCGATGACGACGCGTTCAAAGCGCGGATCGCCGATACCGGGCATCGACAGCAGCAACTGGCCGACCAGGAAGGGGGGTGCATCCATGGCGCCAGCCTATCGCCCTATCGGCCGGCGGGGAAGCGTCCTGCGGCAACGCGCGCCGCAACTTTGCTGGACGCTGGGAAAGGGGGCGGCTATCGGTCAGCGATAGCGCCATCACATGAAGGACCAAGGCCATGACCATCAAAGTGGGTGACAAGATTCCGTCGGCAACGCTGGTCAAGGCCAGCGACGCCGGCCCGGCGCCGATCACCACCGAAGCATTGTTCGGCGGCCGCACCGTGGCATTGTTCTCCGTGCCCGGTGCCTTCACGCCGACCTGTTCGGCCAAGCATCTGCCGGGCTTTGTCGGCAATGCCGCCGCGATCAAGGCGCATGGTGTCGATGAAATCGTCTGCCTGTCGGTCAATGACGCCTTCGTCATGGCGGCCTGGGGCAAATCGGCCGCGGCCGGCGAAGCCGTTACCATGATTGCCGATGGCAGCGCCGATTTCACCAAGGCGTTGGGCCTGGAAATGGATGCCAGCAAATATGGCATGGGCATCCGTGGGCAGCGTTTCTCGATGCTGGTCAAGGACGGCGTCGTTACCGAACTGAATGTCGAAGAACCCGGCGCCTTTGCCGTGTCATCGGCCGAACATCTGATGGGCCAACTGGCCTGAGGGGCAGGCGAGGGCGTTCGCCATGGCTTTGTCACGCCGCCAGTTGTTGGTCGCCGCCGGGGTTGGTGGCGGGTTGGCCATCGGCTGGGCCGTCTGGCCGCGCCGGCCCGGCCGCGCCTGGACGGCAGGGCCGGGCGAACAGGTCATCAACGCCTATGTCAAGATCGGTGCCGATGGCCGGGTGACGGTGGCGGTGCCGCAGGCCGAAATGGGCCAGGGCATCTGGTCGGGCATTGCCCAGATCGTCGCCGATGAACTGGGCGCCGATTGGCGCGCCGTCGGGGTGGAACCGGCGCCGCTCGCCCCGGCCTATGCCAATCATGGCATGTTGATCGACCAGGTCGCAGGCATGCCGGCGGCGATGCGGGGCATTGCCGAATGGGGCGGCGGCAAGCTGATCGACGCGTTCGATTTCCAGATCACCGGCGGCAGCACCTCGATCCGCGGCTTTGAAATGCCGCTGCGCGCCGCCGGGGCGACGGCGCGCGAAATGCTGTGCCGCGCCGCCGCGCGGCGATGGGGCGTCGATTGGTATGATTGTGACACTGCGGATGGTTTTGTCATCCACAAGGCCAACAAGCTGAGCTTTGCCGATGTCGCCAAGGCCGCCAGCCTGGAGGACGCCACCAATTCGCCGGCGCTGCGTGACAAGCCGGTGCTGAGCGGGCAGCCGCTGCCGCGCCTCGATATCCCGTCGAAAACCGATGGCAGTGCGCGCTTTGGTGCCGATGTCCGGTTGCCCGGCATGGTCTATGCGGCGATTGCGCAGGGGCCTTTGGGGGCTACGATCGGCAAGATCGACAAATCCGGGCTGCCGGCCGGTGCCACGCTCGTTGAAGGCCCGGATTTCGTCGCGGTGGTTGCCGGCGGTTGGTTCGCCGCCAAGACGGCGCTGGAAACCCTGACCATCACCTACAAACCCGCCGCCAAGCCGGCCGGCCCGTGGATCGAGGCGGGGCTGCATGCGGCGCTCGCCACCCCCGGCGACGTCGTGCTCACCGAGGGTGATGTGGCGGCGGGCTTGACCGGGCCAGGCGCCATCACCGCCGATTATCACCTGCCGTTCCTCGCCCATGCCTGTATGGAACCGATGACGGCGACGGCGCGGCTGGAACACGGCAAGTGCGAAGTCTGGGCCCCCACCCAGTCGGCAACCCTGGCGAACTGGGCGGTGGCCAAGGCGGTTGGCGTCGCCGAGGCCGATGTCACCATCTACCCGACGTTGCTTGGCGGCGGTTTCGGCCGCAAGGTCGAAAAGGACGCCTGTGCCCAGGCGGCGTTCATCGCCAAGGCCGTCGGCAAGCCCGTCCAGTTGATCTGGAGCCGCGAGGAAGATTTCGGCCATGACATGTGGCGGCCGCCGGTGGCCGCCCGGCTGCACGGCCGCGCCACCGCCAATGGTGTCGCCGCCTGGGATGCCCACCTCGCTGTCCCCGATGTGGGGGCCAGCTTCATGGGCCGCAACCTGCCGGCGATGGGCGGCAGCCCCAAAACCGGCGCCGGCGCCATCGAAGGATCGGTGCACCTGCCCTATGCCATCGATGCCATGCGCGTCGCCCACAGCCTCGCCGATTGCCCGGTGCCGCTGGGTTTCTGGCGCTCTGTCGGCAACAGTTTCTCGGGCTTCATCACCGAAAGCTTCCTTGACGAACTGGCGCATGCCGCCGGTGCCGACCCCGGCCAGTTCCGCCTGATGCTGCTGAAGGACAAGCCGCGCCACGCCGCCGTGCTGCGCGCCGCGCTGAAGGCCGGCGGGCCATTGGGCCAAATCAGCCCCGGCACCGGCCGCGGTGTCGCGCTGGTCGAAAGCTTCGGCAGCATCGTCGCGCAGGTCGCCGAAGTCACGGTCAAGGGCGATGACATCAAGGTCACCCAGGTCTGGGCCGCCGTCGATTGCGGCCGCACCATCAACCCCGACAGCGTTCGCGCCCAGATCGAAAGCGGCATCCTCTACGGCCTGACGGCGGCGCTGCACGGCCGGGTCAGCTTTGCCGGCGGCGAGGCCGAACAGCGCAATTTCGATACCTATCCGATCCTTGGGCTGGCGGCGGCCCCGGCCATCGATGTGACGATCATCGCCTCGTCGCTGCCGCCCGGCGGCGTCGGCGAACCCGGCACGCCGCCGATCGCCCCGGCCGTCGCCAATGCGCTTTTTGCTGCCACCGGTCGCCGCGCCCGCACCCTGCCGCTTGCCCTGGCATGACGCCGGTTGCCCTGCCGCCCGTCCGCCTGCCGGCGGATCACCCCGCTGTGGCCGCGGGCAAGGTCGGCGTGCTGCTGGTCAATCTCGGCAGCCCGGATGCGCCCGATGTGCCCTCGGTCAAGCGCTTCCTCGGCGAATTCCTTTCGGATCCGCGCGTCATCGAAATCCCGGCGCTGCTCTGGCAACCGATCCTCAAACTGCTCATCCTCAATATCCGCCCGCGCACCACGGCCCAGAATTACGCCAAGGTGTGGACGCCGGATGGCTCCCCGATCACCGCCATCACCCGCGCCCAGGCGCAGGCGCTGCAAGGCGCGTTTGGCGATAACGTCATCGTCGATTGGGGCATGCGCTATGGCACGCGTTCCATTCCCGAACGGCTGGCAGCGCTCCAGGCGCAGGGCTGTGACCGTATCCTGCTCGCCCCGCTCTATCCGCAATATTCCGCTGCGACCAATGCGACGGTGGTGGATGCCGCCAATGCGGCGCTGGCCGGCTGGCGCTGGCAACCGGCGCTGCGCACCCTGCCGCCCTATTATGACAATCCCGATCATATCGCCGCGCTGGCGCAAGGGGTACGCGATGGGCTGGCGACGCTGGATTTCTCCCCCGACCTGATCGTCACCAGCTTCCACGGCATGCCGCAGCGCACCTTGGATCGCGGCGACCCCTATCATTGCCAGTGCCAGAAGACCGGGCGGTTGCTGCAGGAGGCGCTGCAACTCCCCGTCAAAGTCACCTTTCAATCGCGCTTCGGCCGCGCCGAATGGCTGCGCCCCTATACCGATGGGGTGCTG
>JANYCM010000102.1 GCA_025360285.1 Sphingomonadales bacterium | reverse complement strand
GCGCGGGTGCGGGTATCGATGCCGAAGGCCAGCGGCCGGCCTTCTGCCGAGGCCAGCCAGGGTTGCAGCAGCCCCAGTGGCAGATTGTCGACGGCTTCATAGCCCAGATCCTCCAGCGCCTTCAGTGCCGTCGATTTGCCGGCCCCCGACATGCCGCTGACGATGAGGATCGGCGCCAGCAGCGACGGCACATCGGTTTCGGAAAGATTGTCGGCGCCCACGGCTGTCGCCTTTACGCCGCCTGCCGCGCCGCGCAAAGCCCGTTCCAGTTTCAGCGGCGCGACGATGCTGCGGCCATCGAGCGCCAGCAGCGGCAGGGCGATGCCGTCATGCTGCCACGTCGCCGGATTGGGCAGGCGTTGCTCGGGGGCCACCAGGTCGACCGCCAGCGCAATTGCCGCCGGCGCCGTCGTTTCGGCTACAAGCCCAACCCCGCGCACTTCCAGCATCCCGGCGATCGGCGCCGGAGCGGAGGCCCAGAGCTGGTCGCCCTCCCGCCGCAGCACAACCCGGTCATCGGCGACCAGGCGCCAGCCGCGATCGATCAGCCGCAGGGCGAGTTCGGACTTGCCGGCGCCGGAGGGCCCGAGCAGCAGCACGCCGCGCCCGCCGAGCGCCACCGCTGTCGCATGAACCGTCGGCGGCAGTGCCATGGTCAGGCCGCTGGCAGTTCGACGCAAAAGGCTGCCCCGGCGCTGGCATCCGCCACCCGGATGCTGCCGCCATGAGCATCGACGATGGCGCTGGCAATCGACAGGCCAAGCCCCGAATGCCGGCCGAAATCTTCACCTTCTGGCCTTTGCGAATAGAAGCGCTTGAACACATCGCTGCGGTTTTCGGGCGGCACGCCGGGGCCGTCATCGGCCACCTGCAACACCACCGTGCCGGCCGCGCGCTGCGCCGTGACCCGCACCGTGCCGCCGGGCGGCGAAAAGGACAGGGCATTGTCGATCAGATTGCGCAGCACCTGCGCCAGCCGTGCCGGATCACCACGCACCAACGCCGGCTGCCCGGCATCGTCAAAAGCAATGCCCAGCCCCGGCGGCAGGCCCGAGACCTGATAGGCGGCGACCAGCCCGGCGGCGAGTTCGCCGGCATCAAAGCGCTCAAAGCGCGCCCGCGATAATTCAGCATCAAGCCGGCTGGCATCGGCGATATCGGTAATCAGCCGGTCGAGCCGCGCCACATCATCGCGGATCACCTCCATCAGCCGGTCCCGCAGTGACGGCGCAGCTACTGACTCCAGTGTATCGACGGCGCTGCGCAGTGAGGCCAGTGGGTTTTTCAATTCATGCGCGACATCGGCGGCAAAGGCCTCGGTCGCATCGATACGGTGGCGCAGGGCGATCGACATGTCCGACAAGGCCCGCGCCAGCGCACCGATCTCGTCGCGCCGTTCCGGCAGGCGCGGCACCACCACCTCGCGCGATCGGCCCAGCCGCACCCGGTGCGCGGCGATGGCGAGCATTCGCAACGGCCGCACAATGGTGCGCGCCAGATACAGCGACAGTGCCAGGGTCAACGCGGTGACGGCGAGCAGCAGCCAGAAGCTGGTCAGCCGTTCATCGCGCAATATGCGCGTCAGGTCGGCGGCGCTGTCGGTCAGATGGACGCTGCCGCCGCCCGCTATCGGTGCCGCCGCTGTCAGCACGAAATTTCCGTCATCGGCGCGGCGCAGGCGGGTGACCGGGCCACGCGCGGCCACGCCAGCGGCGATCTCGTCCCATTGCCCGCCGCGATCGGGTCGGGCTTCGCGGAACGGCACCAGCGGCCGGATCGATGCGACGCTTTCAAGCGCCCGGTCAATGGCGCGCGCCGACCAGTGCCGCCAGCTTTCGCGCGCGGGGTCTTCCAGGATGAATCGCCGGTTGCCGGCCCGGTGCCAATTGTCGGCGCGCAGCGCGCCGTCGCCGGCATAGAGCCGCAGCCGCGTGCCGCGCGCGAAACTGCGGCGTTCAAGGCTCGGCACCAGCGTCGCCTGCGGCAAATCACCGGCAAAGCCCGCGATCGTCACCGCCTGCCGCGCCAGTTCGCCCGTCCGTTCATCGAGCAGCCGTGATCGCACCGTATCAAGATACAGCAACATGATCGCTAGCACGATGACGGCGATGATATTGACGGCAAAGATCCGCGCCCGAAGCGAGCCAAAACCGAGGCCGCGCCGCCATTCCTGGGCCTCGGCAGCGTCGCTGGCCGAATCAGGCCTCGTTGAAGCGGTAACCGACGCCATAGAGCGTCTCTATACCCTTGAAATCATGATCGACGGCGCGAAATTTCTTGCGCAGCCGCTTTATGTGCGAATCGATGGTACGATCATCGACATACACGTCCTGCGAATAGGCAGCATCCATCAACTGGTCGCGCGATTTGACGAAGCCTGGCCGGCTGGCCAGCGTTTCCAGGATGATGAATTCGGTGACGGTCAGCGCGACATCGCCGCGCCGGCCTTCCCCGGCATCCCAGGTGACGCGGTGGCGCGCCGGGTCCATCGTCAGCCGGCCGCGGATGATCGGTTCAGCGCTTGTTTCGGCCTCGGCCAGTTCGGGGGCCTTCCGGTTGGCAACGCGGCGCAGCACGGCGCGAATGCGCTCGATGAGCAGGCGCTGGCTGAACGGCTTGCCAATGTAATCATCGGCGCCCATGGCCAGGCCCAGCGCCTCGTCGATCTCGGTATCCTTGGATGTCAGGAAAATCACCGGTATTTCGGACTTTTCGCGCAGCCGCCGCAGCACTTCCATGCCGTCCATGCGCGGCATCTTGATATCGAGCACGGCAAGATCGGGCGGGTTGGCGATCAACGCCTTCAACGCCGTGTCACCGTCGGAATAGAGCCGTACGGTGAAGCCTTCATTCTGCAGGGCGATCGAGACCGAGGTCAGGATGTTGCGATCATCATCGACCAGCGCGATTGTGGCAACACCCGGCACCGCATTGGCCGCGCTGGCGTTCGAAGCGGTGGCGTTGGGATGCGTCATCGCCGTGCCTTGTCGCGCCGATGCTGCCGGTTGGCAAGCACAGCCGATCGTAGCGCCGGCCGGAATTTATGTTTTCGCAACCGAACGGCTTTTGACGAATACGTATGCAGCGGTTATGCGACGAAGCGCTGGCCCCGGTGTCTACCACCGCGAAACGGGCTTATTTCAGGGGACGGCTCGACTGGGCCTTCAGGAAGGGATTTGGCGCGTGCCATCATCGATCATTTCAAGCCATGGTCTTGCCGCACAGGGCTATGCCACCCCGGCCGCGTTGCACTGGAACCTTGGTACCCCGGCGCTGATTGAACTCGCCGTTGCCCGCCAGGAAGGCCTGTTGTCGAAGGACGGGGCGTTCGTCGTCGAAACCGGCAAGCACACCGGCCGCAGCGCCAATGACAAGTTCATCGTCCGCGATGCCGTCACCGAGGATGTGATCTGGTGGGACAAGAACAAGTCGATCACGCCGGCACAGTTTGCTGCGGTCAAGGCCGATTTCCAGGCGGCGCTGGCGGCGAAGTCCGACCTGTTCGTCCAGGACCTGTTCGGCGGTTCGCAGCCTGAATATCGCGTCAAGGTGCGAGTCATCACCGAATTCGCCTGGCACAGCCTGTTCATCCGCACCCTTTTGGTCCGACCAGAGCTTGCCGACCTCGCCGATTTCCTGCCCGAATACACGATTATCGACCTGCCCAGCTTCAAGGCCGATCCCGCCCGGCACGGCTGCCGCAGTGAAACCATCGTGGCGGTGGATTTCGAAGGCAAGACCATCCTGATCGGCGGCACGAAATATGCCGGTGAGATGAAGAAAAGCGTCTTCTCGATTCTCAACTATCTGCTGCCGCTGAAGGGCGTCATGCCGATGCATTGTTCGGCCAACATCGGCCCCAAGGGCGACACCGCCGTGTTCTTCGGCCTGTCGGGCACCGGCAAGACGACGCTTTCCGCCGATGCCAGCCGCACCCTTATCGGTGATGATGAACATGGCTGGTCCGACACCGCGGTCTTCAATTTCGAAGGCGGCTGCTACGCCAAGGTCATCCGCCTGTCGGCCGAAGCCGAACCGGAAATCTATGCGACGACGCAGCGATTCGGCACTGTGCTGGAAAATGTCGTCATCGATCCGGTGACGCGGGTCATCGATCTGGATGACAATAGCCTCGCCGAGAACAGCCGCGCCTCCTATCCGATCGATTTCATCCCCAATGCGTCGGACGACAATCTTGGCCCGGTGCCCGACAATGTCATCATGCTGACCGCCGATGCGTTCGGGATTCTGCCCCCCATCGCCAAGCTGACTCCTGACCAGGCCATGTACCATTTCCTGTCGGGCTATACGGCTCGGGTTGCCGGCACCGAAATCGGCGTCACCGAACCCGATGCCACGTTCAGCACCTGTTTCGGCGCGCCGTTCATGCCGCGCCACCCGTCGATCTATGGCAACCTGTTGAAGGAACGCATCGCCAAGGGCGGCGTCGATGTCTGGATGGTCAACACCGGCTGGACCGGCGGCGGCGCGGGCACGGGCGGAACCGGTTCGCGCATGCCGATCAAGGCGACCCGCGCGCTGTTGAACGCCGCGCTCGACGGCACACTGAAGACCGGCGCCTTCCGCACCGATCCCAATTTCGGCTTCCAGGTGCCGATCGCGGTACCGGGCGTCGACAGCAAGATCCTCAACCCGCGCGACACCTGGGCCGACAAGGATGCGTATGATGTCAAGGCCAAGGCGCTGGTCGGCATGTTCATCGCCAATTTCGCCCAATTTGCCGATCATGTGGATGCCGGCGTCATGGAAAGCGCGCCAAAGGCGGCGTGAGGCTGCGGCGGGCGCGGCGACTGAAAGCCGGGTGAAGGCTCTCCCGACCATGATTGGACCCTAGCCGCTCGCGCCGCCCCCGGCTAAGGCTCGCCGCCATGAACGCCCCTCCTGTTTCGCCGCCCCGACCCGCCATCACGGCGCGGATCGCGGCCGGGCTGAAATCCCCGGCGCTGTTTGCCTACGGGCTGAAGGGCGCCAATGCCCTGGCGGCGTTTCTGGCGACGGCGCTACTGGCGCGCAGCGCCGGGCCGGCGATTGTCGGCGACTATAGTTTTAGCGTCGTCACCGCGACCCTGCTGGGGGTCATTGCGCTGCACGGTCTGGATGTCGTGTCGCTGCGCGAAATCGCCGGCGATTTGCGCCAGGGAGCCACCGGGGCGGCGCGCGGCGTACAGCGCTTCGCAACGCTGTCGATCGCTATCGTGACGGTCGCCATGACCCTGGTGTTTGTCGCGGTGGCGGGCGCCGGGCCGCTGGCTCGCCTGCTGGATACCAATCATGATTCGCTGCTGGCCGGGGCGGTCGGTATCGCCACGGTGAGCTTTTACCGGCTGGGGCTGGCCAATATCCGCGCTGCGGGCCGCCCGGTGGCGGGGCAATTCTTTGAAGGGCTGAACAGCTTCTTTTTTGCTGGCCTGGTGGCGCTGCTGTGGAAACTCGGGCAGCCGACAAGCTCGCCCAGTGCCGTGCTGTTTTTCTTTGGCTGCCAATTCGCCTCGGTTGTTCTCATGTGGATCATCGTGCGGCGGGACAGCCGGCCCTGGGCACCGGCGCTGCCGGTCGATGCCAAACGGCTGCGCTCGTCGGGCTTTCCGATCATGACGATCCAGGGCCTTCAGATGTTTTCGGACTGGTTGTTGTTCGTGCTGATTGCGGGGGTGGGCAGCGCCGCGGCCGTCGGCGCGATGCGCGTCGCCATGCAGGTCGTGCTGGTGATGACCCTGGTTGTCACCACGGGTGAAAATTTCTTG